>CAYMSY010000028.1:3426-9414 GCA_964393195.1 uncultured Alcaligenaceae bacterium
ACAAACGCTCTACGTGATCGGCGGACTCTACGGCAATGTGCCCGCGCTTGACGAAATCGAACGCATGGCAAGCGCGGAACACGCGGCGGGTGGCGTTGCACCGACGCTCTGCTTCAACGGCGATTTCAACTGGTTTAACGTCGCTGACGAACGCTTCGCTGAAATCAATCGCCGCGTGCTTGCGCATGATGCGATTGCCGGCAATGTCGAAGCTGAATTTGATTCGGCAGAAGACGACGCGGGCTGTGGCTGCGCGTATCCGGACAGTGTGGATACCGGTGTTGTCGAACGCTCGAACCTGATTCATGCGCAACTGAAAGCCACCGCGAGGCGTCATCCTGATTTCGCGGCGCGGATTGCCAAGCTGCCGATGTTTGCGCGCTACCAGATTGGCGATTGCCGCATCGGCGTGGTGCATGGCGATGCCGATTCGCTTGCCGGTTGGCGCTTTGATGTCGACGCGCTGGACGATCCGGTGGCGCTTGCCTGGTTGCAATCGGCGTTCAGACAGGCGAACGTCGACGTTTTTGCGAGTACGCACACCTGCCTGCCGGCGATGCGCGCGTTCGCACGGACGCGGGCCGATGCGGGCGCCATCACCGGGGTCGAGGCGGATGATGGGTGGGTGGTCAACAACGGCGCAACCGGCATGCCCAACTTTTCCGGAGACGGCTCGGGGCTCTGCACGCGCATCGGTTTGACGCCGTCGCCGCATCCTGTCGCGCACGAGATCATGATTCACGGCGTCTACGTCGCCTTGTTGCCGGTGCGCTTCGACGAGGCACGCTGGCGCCACGAATTTCTCGCACAATGGCCTGAAGGCTCGGCAGCTTGGGTGTCTTACTGGAAACGCATCACGCTGGGACCGGGCTTTGCGGCGCAACAGGCGCTGCCGCGCCGACAAGTCGTTTAGTACGCCTGCGGTTGTCTTTGCTGAACTGAACGCATGCGTCGCCGTAGGTCGCGGATGCCGAACCAGGCGGTGACTGTGCCCAAAATGCTTAACAGCATTTTTGTGAAAGGCTTATTCAATAAGGGCTAATGGGCTGGAAACGGCTATAGTCGATAAATTGCTATTTGCCGTCTTTGGTCCTTATTAGATAAGGGTTTCGGAATAAAGCTGTTAAGCCTGAGAGCGGTAGCGTCCGGGCGCGGATCGTGCATATTGCGGTGCTTGAACGACCAGCGCGACCTGTCAGGGCAGGGGGCGCAGTTGGACAGGAATTCCATGACGAAATCATTGCAGCGGCGTGTCATCGGTCACGCCAGAGCGCTTGAAGGTCGGCAGGGATTTGGGGAATAATGACGCCGTTGGAGCGCGCCTCTACAAACTTTATTCAAAAACCGGGGGTTGCCTTGCTGCACCGTTTTCTTGCTTTGGTCTGCGTCCTCATTGGCGCGGCATTTTCCACCGTCGCCTCTGCGCAATGCGTTAGTTTGACTACGCTTGGCAGTGCCTACACACAGAACTTCGACACCCTGTCGAATACCGCAGGTAGCACCACCAATAACCTGACGATTACCGGCTGGTTCATGACCGAAACCGGTGGTGGGGGTCGTGACAATGAGCAGTACGCGGTCGACACAGGCGCCAGTAACACCGGTGACACCTACAGCTACGGCGCAGCAGGCAGCACGGATCGCGCGCTGGGCGGCTTGCGCAGCGGTACGCTGATTCCCAACTTCGGTGCGTGTTTCACCAACAGCACCGGATCGACCGTGACCAATCTGAATGTGGCGTACGTCGGTGAGCAGTGGCGTCTGGGTTCTGCCGGCAGCAATGATCAGCTGCAGTTCGAATACAGCATCAATGCCACGAGTCTGACGACCGGGACCTGGGCCAATGTTGCCGCGCTCAACTTTCCCGCGATCGCCACTACTCCTGCCGGTGCGAAAGACGGCAATGCGGCAGCGAATCGGACTGCGTTGTCGTCCGCGATCACAGGGTTGAGTGTTCCCAACGGCGCAACATTCTGGATTCGCTGGACGGACATTGACGCGACAGGTTCGGACGATGGTCTCGCCGTTGATGACTTTTCCCTGACCCCGAACGCGGTGCCCGCGATTAACCTGAGCATTGACGACGTCTCCCTCAACGAAGGCAATGCCGGCACGACCTCGTTTACCTTCACGGTCAGCCTGTAGGCACAGGCCGGTCCGGGCGGCGTGACGTTCGACATCGCGACCGCCGACGGCGTTGCGACCGCGCCGAGCGACTACACCGCAAAGTCACTGACTTCGCAGACGATTCCCGCAGGCAGTTCGGCGTATTTCTTCACGGTCCTCGTCAACGGCGACAACACGCCCGAGCCCAACGAAACCTTCTTCGTCAATGTCACCAATGTCGTGGGGGCCACTCCCATTGATGGACAGGGGCGGGGTACGATCGTCAACGACGATGCGGCCCCGAATCTAACGATCAATGACGTGTCGCTCGCCGAAGGCAACGCCGGGACGACAACATTCACGTTCACGGTTTCGCTGTCGGCACCCGCTCCCGCAGGCGGTGTGACGTTTGATATCGCGACGGCTAACGGTACGGCGACTGCGCCGAGTGATTACACCGCGAAGTCGCTTACCTCGCAGACCATCCCGGCAGGCAGTTCAACCTACACCTTCGATGTGCTGGTCAACGGCGACATTACGCCTGAACTTGACGAGACGTTCTTCGTGAACGTCACCAACGTCACCAATGCGATTGCCATCGACAGTCAGGGTCTGGGCACCATTGTCAATGACGACATCACCTTCATCCACGATGTACAGGGCAACGGCGCGTCAACGCCGATACCGGGTGCGACGGTCACGGTTGAAGGGATCGTAATCGGCAACTATCAGGGGTCGACGAAATTGTCCGGTTTCTTCCTGCAGGAGGAGGACGCTGATGCCGACGCCGACCCTAACACGTCGGAAGGCATCTTCATTTTTTGCAATACCTGTCCGACGGCTGTCGCCGAAGGGCAACGGGTAAAAGTCACGGGCGTCGTGTCCGAATTCAACGGCATGACCGAGATCACCGCCACGACTGCGGGTTCGGTCGTGGTGACCAATGCCGGCAACAATCTGGGGCTGGTTACGCCCACCGTGATCACGCTGCCAGTCGTAGGTGACGTCAACGCGTTCTACGAAGCACGCGAAGGCATGCGCGTGACTTTCAGCAACACGCTGACGGTGTCGGAATATTTCGAACTTGCGCGCTACGGCACCATTGAGCTGTATGAGGGCGGTCGACCGATGCAGTTCACCGAGACCAACGCCCCGAGCGTGGCGGGCAGCGCAGCCTATGCCGCAGCGCTGGCTACACGTCGCGTCATCCTCGACGATGACAATGACACCCAGAATGTGACGACGACCCAGACCGACGGTCAGCAATTCATCTACCACCCGCGCGCAAATGGCGGATTCTCGGTCGGAACTCAGGGCACAGACTTCTTCCGCGGCGGCGATCTGGTCAACGGCTTGACTGGTGTGCTGCACTGGAGCTTCTCAGGCGGCACCAGTCCGAGCGCGTGGCGCATTCGGCCGACCGCCGCAAATCCGGTGAGTTTCACGGTTGCGAACCCGCGCCCGGCAACGCCGCCGGCTGTCGGCGGCGCAATCAAGGCCGTGAGCATGAACATGCTTAACTACTTCACCACCATTGACACGACGTCGAGCACCAGCACAGGCCCATGCGGGCCAGCTGGCGGTCAGGACTGCCGTGGCGCCGATAGCGTCGCAGAACTCAATCGCCAGCGCGAACGCGCATCCATCGTGATTTGTGCGCTGAACGCGGACGTGTATGGTCTGATGGAGACGGAAAACACCACGGCGACCGCGACCGTGACCGATCTGCTCGGCGCGGTCAATACCCGTTGCGGTGGCGCCAATCCTTATGCCTTCGTCAATACCGGTGGCACGCTGGGCACCGACGCTATCCGCGTGGTCCAGATCTACCGCACCGGCATCCTGTCGCCGGTTGGCTCTGCGCTGGTTGATCTCGACCCGGTTCACAGCCGCCCGCCGACCGCGCAGACCTACGATGTCGTTAGCGCAACCAATCCCGCATTCGGCAAGCGTTTCACGGTCGTTGCCAATCACCTCAAGTCAAAGGGATCAAGCGCCGGGTTGCCCGGTGATGCCGATATTGGCGATGGACAGGGCTTTTCCAATGCAACGCGTACCGCGCAGGCGACGCGCCTGCTGAGCTGGATCAACAGCACGGTCCTTCCGGCTGCAGGCGACCCGAAGGTCCTGCTGCTCGGCGATTTCAACTCCTACGCCAAGGAGGATCCGATCACCGCGATCACCGGTGGCGGCTATACGGATCTTGCGTCTTCGCTGCTGGGCGCTGGCACCTATTCCTACCTGTTCGACGGCCAGCTGGGCCATCTGGACTACGCATTTGCCAGCGCCAGCCTGACGTCGCAGGTGACGGGCGTGGGCATCTGGCACATCAACGCCGACGAATCGGATCTGTTTGACTACAACGACGAAGTCAAGGACGTTGGCGAAGCGACGTTTGAAGAAAAGCCGGATGGCTCGGCGCTGGTACCGCCACGCGTGGTGTTCCAGCCCGCAACGCCGTATCGCGCCTCCGACCATGATCCGGTGCTGGTCGGCCTGTTCCAGATTGCCGATCTCGCAATCACCAAGGCGGATTCGCCGGATCCGGTGACGGCGGGTAACAACCTGACCTACACGATCACCGTTACCAACAACGGCCCAGACGCAGCGACAACCGCATCATGGAGCGATACGCTCCCGGCGGGTACCACCTTTGTCTCGTTGCCTGCGGTGGCCGGCTGGTCCTGCACGACGCCCGCCGTCGGCGCCACTGGTACCGTGTCCTGCTCGAACGTGTCGTTTGCGGTTGGCAGCGCAGTGTTTACGCTGACCACGGCCGTTGCGCCATCGGTCGCCGCGGGAACGGTTCTTAGCAACACCGCGACCGTGACGTCGAACACTGGCGACAGCAATAACGCCAACAACAGTGCAACGGCAACAACCGCTGTTGCGGCGTCGGCTGATTTGTCGGTCACCAAGGTTGATACGCCTGATCCGGTGGTCGCAGGCAGCAATCTGACGTACACCATCACCGTGACCAATGCCGGACCGAGCAATGCTGCGGCTGTCAGTGTGTCCGACACACTGCCTGCCGGTACCACGTTTGTGTCGTTGGCGAATCCAGGCGGCTGGAGCTGCACCACACCGGCCGTTGGCGCGGGTGGCACGGTCAACTGCACCCTGGCTTCGATGCCCGCCGGTAATGCGGTCCTTACGCTCGTGGTCAACGTCGGCGCGGCGCTCGCCAATGGCACGGTGCTCTCGAACACGGCGACGGTGTCGTCAACGACGACCGATCCGGTTGCGGGCAACAACAGCGCGACGGCGAACACGTTCGTATCGGCATTGGCTGATCTTGGTGTCACTGTGGTCGACAGTCCCGATCCGGTCGGCGCCGGCAACACCATCACCTATACGATCACGGTGACCAACGCCGGCCCGAATCCGGCCGTGTCAGCGGCCATGAATAACGCAATACCCGCCGGAACGACGTTCGCCTCGCTGACTTCGCCGGTTGGCTGGTCGTGCACGTTCCCGGCGGTCGGCAGCGGAGGCACGGTTGCCTGCTCGTCCGTTGGCGCGATGCCGGTAACCAGCTCGGTATTCACGCTTGTGGTTACGGTCAACCCGGCGGCAGCTGCCGGCAGCACGATCACCGACACCGCAACGGTCTCATCGGTCACAACCGACTCGACCCCGGGCAACAACAGCGCGACCGCTACAACCACCGTCGTTGTCGCCGCCATGACCCCGGCGTTCACGCTGGTGCCGACCGCAGTCGCACCGGGACAGTTGCAGTCGGGATTGACGCTTGACTGTACCAACACCGGCGCCTCGACGGCAAACAATCCGACTTGCGTGCCAAGTGCCAGTGTGGGAACGGTCAGCGCGATTTCGTGCTCACCGCTGAATCCGGCAACGCTGGCAGGCGGTTCGTTCATC
>CAYMSY010000028.1:9514-15623 GCA_964393195.1 uncultured Alcaligenaceae bacterium
GTGCCGGCGCTTGCCGTGGCGGGTACCTACCTGGTGCCGTATCAGGTCTGCGCGTCGCCATCGAACGCGATGCCGCTCGTGCCCGCCTGTGACACGGCGGTCGCCACGATCGTTGTGCAGGGCGCCGACATGGTCAGCAGCATCAGCTGCAGCCCGACCATTGGTTTGCCCGGTACGCCGGTGAGTTGCACTGCGACCTGTACCAACAACGGGCCAGCCGTTGCGGTGAACGCGGTCTGCGCGATCCTCAACGTGGCCTCGCTGCCTGCGGGGGCGTCGGCGCCGGTGTGTACGGGTTCACCGGCGGCAACGCTGGCCGTTGGCGCCACGCTCACCTGCACGGTTGGCTTCCCGATGCCGACGACGAGCGTTGGCGTGGTCGTGTCCGCCGGTGGCGCTGCTGACAATGATCCGCTCGGCGGCAGCAACCCGGCCTCGGTCAACAACAACGCGTCAAGCATTACGCTGGGCGCACTGGCGGCTTACATGCCGGTGCCGACCCTGAACGGTTTGGCGCTGGCATTGCTCGCCGTGTTGCTGATGGTTGCTGCGACGGTTGTCCGTCGTCAGCGTCGTTAGTCGTCCGGCGCCTCGGCGCCCGCGTAACGGCAGTAAAGAAAAACCCCGCTCAGGCGGGGTTTTTCATTGGGTGAGCGGCACAGACGACGGATCATTGCCACTGAAATCCGCTATCAGCTTTTCGCTTAATCCTTTATTGCAAAGGGCATAGCGGCCGATAATGATAGAAGCCGACTTTCACCATAAATCGCGCCCAAGCCCTTAGCAATGGTCATTTCATGAAAAAGCTGATCAACTTTTTCCTGCCGCTTCGCGCTCCTGCAGCGTGCGCCACATGACCTTGCCGGCCCCGCTTTTTGGCAGGGCGTCGACAAATTCCACGATGCGCGGCACCTTGTACGCCGCCATGTTGGCGTGTGCCCAATCGACGATGTCCTTCTCGGTCGTTGCCTTGGACTGTTCATCGCCGCGCAACACGATCACCGCCTTCACCGTCTCGCCGCGATAGGCGTCGCGCGCGGACACGATGCAGGCTTCCTGCACCGCCGGATGGCGGAACAGCAAAGCCTCGACCTCCGCCGGCCAGACCTTGAAACCGCTGGCGTTGATCATGCGCTTGAGGCGGTCGGTCAGGAAGAAATAACCGTCTTCATCCACGCGTCCGAGGTCGCCCGAGCGGAAGAAACTCTTGCCATCAATCTCCACGAACGCCGCTTCGGTCGCCGAACGGTTCTGCCAGTAGCCCTTGAATACCTGGGGCCCATGAATCATGACCTCCCCGACTTCGCCGACCGCGCACGGCCGCAATGTGGTCGGATCAATGACGCGGGCGTCGGTGCTCATGTAGGGCACGCCGAGGCATTGCTGCTTGGGCGCATCCGGCGGGTTGGAATGCGAGGGGGCTGCCGTTTCGGTGAGACCGTAGCCTTCGACAAAGCGCAGGCCGAACTGGACGAACAGTTTTTCTGCCACCGCCTGCGGCATCGCCGCGCCACCGCCGCCGATGTAGACAAGGCTGGTCAGATCGTAGTCGCCAACGTTCGGGCTGCCGAGCAGGTCGATCATCATGGTCGGGATCATCGTCCAGCTCGTGACCTTGTAGCGCGAGATCAGCGTGCCGGCGAGATCACGGTCCCAGCGCGGCATGATGACCGCCGTCGAACCCACGTAAAGCGGAAGATGCAGGCCGTAGAGCATGCCCGTGATGTGAAACATCGGTACCACCGCGAGGCTGACCGTCTCCGGCGAGGCGCTGCCCCACAACGCGCCGCTGACCACGTTGTGCATGATCGTGCGATGGGTATGCATGCAGCCCTTGGGCAGACCGGTCGTGCCCGAGGTGTAGGGCAGGATCGCGAGGTCATCGGGTTGCGCCTGTGGCGGGTTCGCGACCAGGCCGGCAGCGAGCGCATCACGCCACGCCGAGGCATACGCGGGCAGCGCGGGCGCCGCGTCGAGCCACGTACGCCATGCGGCTGGCACACCCGCGTCGGGCAGCCTTGCGTCCCGCATTTCGTCGGCGTAGCGTGTGACCAGCAGGTGCGAGAGCTGCTGGCCGGGATGGGCGGCGGCCACGGCCTCATTGGCTGCGACCCATTCCGGCGCGATATCGCTGCCGCAAATGGCCACCTTCGCACCGGGATCGGTGATGTAGTGGCCCAGCTCTGCGGCCTTGTTCATCGGGTTGACTGGAACCACCACCGCATCGGCGCGCAGGATGGCGTAGTAGGCGATGGCAAATTGCGGCGAGTTCTGCATGCACAGCGCCACGCGGTCACCGCGGCCGACGCCGGCGACGCGTTGCAGCCATCCGGCCAGCGCTTCGACCGACGCATGCAATTGCCGGAAGCTGATGGCGCGGTCGAAGAACACGAAAGCAATCCGGTCAGGATAGCGCCGCAGCGTGATGTCGAGATTGGCCCACAACGTGGTGTCCGGCGTGTCCATGCGCTTCGGCAGCCGTTTGGGCCAGAACGCGTAATGGCGTTCCGGATCGGCGGGGCTGGTGCTCCCAGTGGCGTCGCTGCTCATCGGTTACGTTCCTCCTTGTTGTCCGTCACACGGCGCAGCGGTCAGGCTGCACGCTCCAGTTTGTAGCCGACCCGCGGAAAATGGACAACCACTTCTCCGGCACGCGGATCGGTGCGGCGCACGGAAATCGCAGTCAAGCTTGCGCCGACCAGTGCGCCGGCGACCGGGTCGAATGCGTAGTCAAGCGGCGTGACGGTGACCTGGTCGCCACGGCTGATGCCGTGCTCGTCATGCCAGGCGTCGGCCAGCGGTGCATGGAAGCTGTCGTGCGCGATCTGTATTGCGTCTCCGCTGGTCAGACGTGTACTTTCGCAATGGCCGATTGCCGCGATGCGATCCATCCACGGCAACACGCGTTCAACGCATCCCAGAATCCCGGCGAGCGGTTCGATCCGGCGTACAAACCAGAGCGGATGGTAGGCCGCAAAGTCAGCCAGGCTCGGCGTCTGCGAGAGCAGGTACGGCCTGTCAGCGAGCATGCTGTCGAGCCGATGCAGGAAGATGCGCAGCATGCCGGCAGATTCTGCGGTCGGCGTGCGCGGCGCGCCGGCGCGCATGGCGGCACGATCGGCACCGAACGCCTTGGCAATCTCGGGCGGCACGCCGTCGAAGATATAGGCCATACCCTTGCCCTGAAACGCGTAGCCGATCGCGCCGGACCAGAAGAGCGTGGTGTCGGCCCACTGCGCGATGATGTCAATCAAGCCCGCAGGCGCGTCTTTCGGATAGAGCGATGGCGAAGGAAAACGCCGCTCAAGCTCGTCGCAGATCAGCGCAGTGTCACAATAAATGTCGGCACCGATCTGCATGAAGGGAGTCCGCCGATAGCCACCGGTCAACGCCACGACGTCCGGCTTTGGCATGATCTGGGGAATCATCACCGACTGCCACGCGATGCCCTTGTAGCCAAGGATCAGGCGGATTTTTTCCGAGAAAGGCGAGGTGCCGTAGTGATGCAGGATGATGGCGGACATGGTGCGGGGATATTCTTTCGATCAACGGCAAAGGTTAGCGTAACCGGTGCGCTACGCAAGGTGGGTCATTATGGATTTGTCGACGCGGCTATAGTTCTCCGCTGGACGGTCAGCGGTGCGGGAGCGGAGTGGTGAAACAGAAACGCCAGCCAGTGGCGAAAGATGTGGTGGATCCGCGCGAACTGCGTCTGCGTGTCTATGCCGGTGATGTCATCGCCATGGGGCCGGGCAAGGCAGACCTGCTGGCTGCGATTGCGAGCACGGGTTCGATATCCGGAGCCGGTCGGGCGCTCGGCATGTCGTACAAGCGTTGCTGGGATCTCGTCGAAACCATGAATTCGAGCTTTGTCGCGCCGCTGGTGGCGACGGCAGCGGGCGGAAGTTCAGGTGGCGGGGCGGTGCTCACTGCACTCGGAGAACAGGTGCTTGGTGACTATCAGGCGCTTGTAGAAAGTGCACGGACAGCCGTCGAGCCCGAGCTGCTCAAGTTTCGTCGCCATCTTCGGTGAGTGCTGTCTGTAACCGGTGGCCGTACGATCACTTGCGTTATATTTCATGAAATATTGCGCTGGACTGCTGGCGCTGCAACCGGAGTGCTCGGGATGCGCGTATCACTTGCCAGACGACCATTGGCATTTCTGTCCTGTCTGTTGCTCGCTGCCGGCGTGGTAGCGGCTGATCTGACGGTTTTTGCCGCAGCCTCGCTCAAGGAGTCGCTGGATGAACAGGTCAGGGTGTTCAGTGCGAACAACAAGACTGTCCATGTTCGGGTTTCATATGCCGGTAGCAACGCGCTGGCCAGGCAGATCGAAAGCGGCGCTCCGGCCAATCTGTTCATCTCTGCAGACGAGGAGTGGATGGACTACGTGGCACAAAAAAGTCTGATTGTCCCGGCGAGCCGTCGCACACTGGTCAGCAACGATCTTGTTTTGATCGCCCCGGCCGCTGCGGCCAGGCCGATGACCATCGCGCCGGGTTTTCCGCTTGCGGCAGGCTTGGCGGGAGGCCGTCTCTCGGTGGCCAATCCCGACGTCGTGCCTGCCGGCAAATACGCCAGAGCTGCACTCACCAAACTTGGCGTATGGTCGACCGTGGAGACACAGCTCGCCCGTGCCGAGAACGTACGGGCCGCACTCGCGTTTGTCGCGCGGGGAGAAGCACCGCTGGGCATCGTTTATCGCACCGATGCGCTCGCCGAGCCGAAAGTCAGTGTGGTTGGTACTTTTCCCGCTGATTCGCATCCGCCGATCGTGTATCCGGCTGCTATCGTGGCCAATCAGGCGACGCCCGAGGCAAAGGCCTTGCTCGACTATCTGGCCAGCAATGAGGCACAGGCGGTGTGGAAACGCTTTGGATTCGCGGTGCCGCGATAACGCTGCGCTTCGCAGGCTCTCGGCAATAATGCCCGCATGTTGTCGACCGAAGAACTAGCCATCATCGCGCTGAGCCTCAAGGTGGCTGCGGCGAGCGTCCTGTTTTCCGTTCCGCTGGCGCTGGCATGCGCGATGCTGCTGGCCCGGGTTTCGTTTCCGGGCAAGACGCTGTTTGACGCGTTCGTCCATTTGCCGCTGGTGTTGCCGCCGGTGGTCATCGGCTATTTCCTGCTGGTGCTTTTCGGAAAAAAAGGGGCTATCGGTTCCCTACTGGACCAGTGGTTTGGCCTGACGTTCGCGTTTCGCTGGACCGGTGCGGCACTGGCAGCGGCAGTGATGGGCTTTCCGCTCATGGTCCGGGCAATGCGGCTGTCGCTGGAAGCGGTGCCGCCGAGGCTGGAATGGGCCGCTCGCACGCTCGGCGCAACGCGGTGGCGGGTGTTTGTTACGGTCACCTTGCCGCTTGCTTTGCCCGGTGTCGCCGTCGGCGTGTTGCTTGCATTCGCCCGCTCACTCGGCGAATTCGGCGCAACGATCACCTTCGTGTCGAACATTCCCGGTGAGACACAAACCCTGCCGCTGGCGATCTACAGCTTCACGCAGAGCCCGGGCGCAGAGAATTCGATCATGCGCCTGTGTGCGATATCGATTGCCCTGTCGCTGGCTGCGCTGGCGGCGTCAGAGTGGATCAATCGCGGCCTGCGCAAGCGGCTTGGCGCGACATGATCGAAATCGACATCAGCAAGCGTTTCGGCACCTTGACCGCAAGCGGCACGCAGGCTGCGGCGTCGCGGATCGAGGCAAAATTTTCAAGTGACGCGAAAGTGCTCGCACTGTTTGGCCGCTCCGGCTCCGGCAAGTCCACGGTGGTCAATGCCATTGCCGGACTGGTGAAACCGGATCACGGTCGCGTGACAGTTGGCGGTGAAACGCTGTTCGACAGCGAGCATGGCATCAACATGCCGATTGAGCAGCGCGGTGTTGGCTATGTTTTTCAGGACGGGTTGCTGTTTCCGCATCTGAACGTGCGCCAGAACCTGCTGTACGGGGCAAACCGCATCGCGGGTGATCACGGGCGCAGCATCGCCTTTGATTCGGTGGTTCAGCTGCTGGGAATTGACGGCCTGCTCGGTCGCGCGGCACCGACGCTGTCGGGCGGCGAGAAGCAGCGTGTGGCTATCGGCCGCGCGCTGCTGTCGAAACCGCGACTGC
>CAYMSY010000028.1:15633-16100 GCA_964393195.1 uncultured Alcaligenaceae bacterium
GGCCTCGGTTGAGACCGGCCGGCGCGGCGAAATCCTGCGCGTCATCGAGCGTGTGCGGGATGAATTTGGCGTGAACATCGTCTATGTGAGCCATTCCATTGGCGAGGTCTCGCGATTGGCGGACGACGTCGTGCTCATGAATGACGGCGGCGTTGTCGCCTGTGCACCCACAGAGGAAATATTCAACCGCGCAGATTTGCGACCCTATACCGGGCGCTTTGAAGGCGGCGCGCTGATTGAGGCGCATGCCGCGCGGCATGACATGAAGTATTTCCTGACCACGTTCACATTTGATGGTGGCGAGCTGGTCGCGCCTGGCGTGGATACGCCCGTGGGCACCCGCGTACGTATCCGCATCCGGGCGCGCGACGTAACACTCGCGACGCTGCGGCCGCAGGGCTTGAGCATTCGCAACATTCTCGAGGGCAGGGTGGGCGTCATCGAAGATCGCGGCGGCGCGATCGTTG
>CAYMSY010000029.1:0-6633 GCA_964393195.1 uncultured Alcaligenaceae bacterium
GTCTCCCTGTTCCGCAGCCTTGCTAAACCACTCGAACGCTGACTGCTCATCTCGCTGCGTACCGATTCCGTTCTTCAACCGAATACCAAGAGCAAGCTGCGCTCGACTCTCACCCTGAAGCGCAGCGCGGGTGTACCAAGCGGTTGCTTGTGCGTCATCTTCCTCTGTACCCGTCCCGGTCTCAAGAGCGAATGCAACAGCAACCTGCGCTGGTGCGAACCCTTGTAATGCCGACTTCATGTACCAAGCAAAAGCCAAGTTGCTATTTGGCTCCGTACCCTGACCGCTCGCCAGCATGCTGGCGAGGTTGAACTGAGCTTCCTTGTGCCCTAAGGCGGCAGCGCGAGAGAAGAGGGTGATGGCCCCTGCGAAGTCGGCGCCATCGCCCACATATGACCCTGTTCCGATCCACTTGGAAACTCCGAGCGTATTCAGACCGCTTGCATCGGGTTCTGTTTTGCCGCCACTTATCGACATTTGCCTCCCCTCCGTTATCCGTTTGAAACTAGCCGCAGATGACACAAATTCGCCACCTGAACGCCCGCGATCATTGACTTCTTCTTTCCAGTAATCGCAGTGTCCCGATCATTTGTTGGGCGCTCTGTAGTTAGACCTGACATCGCGCGCAAAGAAAGGTTCCTCTTCCGCCATGCCGCATGAGTTTGAGCGGCGCGGCGCACACTTTGCACGGTTGTCCGTCGCGCCCATAGACAAAATAGTCGAGCTGAAAGTAGCCCGGCTCACCGGCCGTATTGACGAAATCCCGGAGCGTTGAGCCGCCTGCGGTGATAGCTTCTGCGAGCACCGCTTTGACTTCCTGCACCAGGCGTTTGTAGCGTGCGAGTGAAACCCGGCTTGCCGCGCGATCGGGATGGATGCCGGCGCGAAACAGCGATTCATTGGCGTAGATGTTGCCGACGCCGACCACAAGCGTATTGTCCATGAGCGCCTGCTTGATCGGACCGGTACGACGCCGCGTTTCGCGGTAGAGATACTCGCCGGTCAGCGCATCAGTGAGCGGCTCCGGGCCAAGTTCGGCAAGCAGCGGTTGCGCGCTGTCCTCTCCCGAGAAGAAATGCATGGAGCCAAAGCGACGCGGATCGTTGTAGCGCAGCACATAGTCGCCATCTCGCGTGACAAGCCTGATGTCCACATGGTCGTGCGTCCTGATCTCGGGCAGGGCCGCCGCGCGGTGCGTGATGAAACTGCCGGTCATGCCGAGATGAGCAAGCAGGGTTCCGGGATGCGGCCCGCTCAGGCGAAACAGCAGGTATTTACTGCGCCGCTCGATGCGGCGAATGGTGCCACCGGCAAGAGCCGCCTCGAAGTCTTCGGCAATAGGCCAGCGCAAACGACGCTCCCGTACCACGACGGCTGAAATCTTTGCGTTATTCAGCAGCGGTTCAAGGCCACGACGGACTGTCTCGACTTCAGGAAGTTCAGGCATGCGGTCAGTTTATTCGTACACGTGTCGCCGACGCCTGCGGTGTATGCTCTTTCTCATGAAATACGCCAGCCGCTTTCCCCTGATCGTGGCGCCAGTTGTGGCGTCCGTTGCGCTCGCTCTGGCGCCCGCCGCACCAGCCTTCGCGCAGGGTCCGCTCACCATGCCGCAGATCAACGATCGGGCTGTGGTGATGGGCATTCTCGCCGCCGAGTTCGCGTTGCAGGGGGGTGACGTCGCGACCGCCGCCAACACCTATTACGAAGTGGCCAAACGCAGCCAGGACGCCAAGGTCGCGGAACGAGCCGTGGATCTGCTGCTGCGGGCACGCCGCCTTGATGAAGCGAAGGAAATTACGACACTCTGGCAGGCGGCCGACGGAGCCGCTGCACGCCCCAACCAGATCGCACTGGCTCTCGCGCTCAATACTCAGGATCAGTCGCGGGCGACTGATGCAGCCAGCCGGATTGCGGCATTGCCTGCGGAGACGCGTGACGCGGCGATCATGGATGTTGCACGCCAGCTCGCACAGGTCCGTGACCGCGACATTGCGGTCAAACTGGCCACGATTTTCACCGAACGCCTGCCCGGGCTCGCCGAATCGCATTACGCCCTTGCCGTTGCCAGCACCGGCGTGTCGAACAGCCGTATCAACGAAGCGATGCTGGCCATTGATCGGGCCTTGTCGTTGCGGCCGAACTGGCCGCAGGCGGTGGCCGTCAAGTCACGGCTGCTGCTGTCGCGATCGACGACTGGCAAGAACGGTGCTGCGGACCGCGCGGAGGCCGTCACCGTCCTTGAAACTGCCATCGCCGCCAATGCCGAGGCCCGCGAGCTGCGTGTCCTTCTGGCGCGTACACAGTTTGATCTGGAAAATTTTGCCGATGCTCGCAAGCGGTTTCTCGATCTTGCGGAAGATGGTCGCGACGACGCCGAAGAAATGCGGCTGTCGGCCACGCTCTCGTCGTTTCAGGCAAAAGACTGGGATACCGCCGAGCGCGAGTTTTCGGAGTCGCTGAGCGCTGATCGTGGCGACCCCGGGGCGGTGCTTTATTACCTCGCGCGAATTTCCGAAAGCCAGAAGCGGTGGGGTGAAGCCGTTGAGCGCTTCGCGCAGGTTCCGCGCGGCGACCGCTACTGGGAGTCGCAACTGCGAATCGCTGGCTCATTGGCGCAAGACAAGCGGCTATTGCAGGCAATGAGCCACCTGCGCGCCCTGAAGCCTTCCACCGAGGTGGAACGACTCAGCCGCGCCCAGACGGAATCTGCACTGTGGCGCGACGCCGGGGACAATGTCAAGGCGTTCGAGGCACTTGATGCCGGTCTCGCTGCTGATGCGGACAATGCCGATTTGCTCTATGAGAGCGCGATGCTTGCCGAGCGTATTGATCGTTTTGAGGAAGCTGAGAAACGTCTGCGCCGTGTCATCGCGCTACAGCCCGAACGCGCGCACGCTTACAACGCGCTGGGTTACAGCTTTGCGGATCGCAATATCAATCTCGACGAGGCGCGCACGCTGATCGAAAGGGCGCACAAGATAGCGCCAGAAGACGCGGCCATCCTCGACAGCATGGGCTGGATTGCCTTCCGGCAAGGACGTGCGGCCGATGCCGAGCGTTATCTGAAGCAGGCCTACGAGAAATTTCAGGACAGCGAGATCGCGGCTCACCTCGGGGAAGTCCTGTGGTCACAGGGGCGCAAGGACGAAGCACGCGCGGTCTGGCAAGCGCAACTCAAGGCGCAGCCAGACAGTGACATTCTGAAGAAGACCATGTCGCGGCTGGAGAAATAGCGACTTCCGCCTTGATGCGTGAAGGATTGACCCTGACTCCATGAAACCGTTTTTCTATGCGATTCTGGTCGCCGCCGGATTGGCAGGGTGCGCCGGTGTGCCGCAACCATCCAGAGTGGATACGACCATCCTAGCGCTGAACGCACGCGATCAGTTCACGATGTCCGGCCGCTTCAGCGCAAAAAATGAACGCGAACAGGTCAGCGGACAATTTCGCTATTCGGAGACCCCGGTGCTTCGTACGCTGTCGCTGTTTTCGCCATTGGGAACTGCGGTCGCCGACATCGTCGCCACCGGCGGCAGCGTGACGCTGACACAGGCAAACGGTGCCACGCAATCCGCCGCATCGGTATCGGAGCTGCTGCGCACGGTCATTGATTTGCCGGTGAACGACCGGGCGCTCTCTTTCTGGTTGCAGGGTTTGCCGGCGGCTCAGGTTGGCGGGAGCGCGGCACTCAGTGGCCTGGAACGCGATGCCAGCGGACGGCCGAGCAGGTTTGTCGAGTCGGGCTGGGAAATACTGGTCAGCGAACGCTTCCCCGACTCTGGCGGGCCAAAGCGCATGCGCTGGAGCCTCGCGGGACAGCCTGAGACGGAAGTACGTTGGGTCATTGACGCGTGGAGCACGCCATGACGTCGCCACCATCATTGCGCCTGCCGGCACCGGCCAAGCTCAATCTTTTTCTGCACATTACCGGGCGACGCGCAGACGGCTATCACCTGCTGGAAAGCGTGTTTGCGCCAATCACCCTCGCCGATACGGTCACCTTGACGCGCCGCGACGATGGTGTGATCCGGCTGGTCGATGGTCCCAAAGATCTCGACCCTGCCACCGAACTGAGCTGTCGCGCCGCAAGCGCACTCAGACAATTGACCGGCACACGTTTCGGCGTTGATGTTCACATCGAGAAACGGATTCCGCAGGGCGCAGGACTCGGTGGCGGCAGTTCCGATGCGGCCACCACCTTGCTGGGGCTCAACCGTCTTTGGGGGCTCGGCCGCAAGCGGGAGGAATTGCAGACGTTGGGAGCAAGTCTCGGCGCGGACGTCCCATTTTTTGTCTTCGGGTTACCGGCACTGGCTCGTGGCATAGGTGAGCGCCTACTTTCAGTATCGCTGCCGGTCGCTGACTATGTGGTTGCGTTTCCCGGCGCCGGTCTGGCGACGGTCAGCGTATTCGCCGATGCCGGGCTCAAACGGGATTCCGCGCCCAATACCGACAACGTTTTCGCCACCGACTATGGGCGGAACGACTTGCAGCCCGTCGCCGAGCGGCTGCGCCACGGCATTGCTGCACTCGGCACCGCCTTCACCCGCGCCGGCGCCACGCCGCGCATGACCGGGTCCGGTGCCTGCGTGTTCGCGCCCGCGCCTGATGGCGGCGCGGCCCGCAGCTTGGCGGCCAGACTGACTGCCGAAGGCTGGAGAAGCTGGGCGGTTCGCTCTATCGCCCGCCACCCCCTGTTCGGCTTCGCGAATGGTGCTACAATTTAAGGCTTCCTGTGATGTTTTGAGCGATCAGAACACTGCAAGAAAAGTGTAGGGGAGTCGCCAAGTGGTAAGGCACCGGATTTTGATTCCGGTATGCGTAGGTTCGATCCCTTCCTCCCCTGCCACCAACAGCTGAAAGCGGTCTTTGAGATCACCTCCAAGGCCGCTTTTTTTTCGATAGACCGTATCTTTCCGTCCATTGCCACCAGGATAGGCCCGCCATGAGCTTCCACGACATGATGGTCTTCACCGGCAACGCGAACGCCAAACTGGCGCACGCCGTTGTCGAGCACTTGAGCCTTCGCCTCGGCAAAGCGCAAGTGGGCAAGTTCTCTGACGGCGAAGTAAATGTGGAAATTCTCGAAAACGTCCGCGGCAAGGATGTTTTCGTGCTGCAATCCACCTGCGCACCGACCAACGACAATCTGATGGAACTGGTGATCATGGTCGACGCGCTTAAACGCGCTTCCGCCGGTCGTATCACCGCCGCCATGCCGTATTTTGGTTACGCCCGTCAGGATCGGCGCCCACGTTCGGCACGGGTTGCGATCTCCGCGAAAGTCGTCGCCGACATGCTCTCGGCGGTCGGGGTAGATCGCGTGCTGACCATGGATCTTCACGCCGATCAGATTCAGGGCTTTTTCAATATTCCTGTTGACAACATTTACGCGACGCCGATTTTGCTCGCCGATATCTGGAAGCAGAAATATCAAAATCTCCTAGTGGTTTCGCCGGATGTCGGCGGCGTCGTTCGCGCCCGTGCCGTGGCGAAGCGTCTCGACACCGACCTCGCGATCATCGACAAGCGTCGTCCCAAGGCGAACGTTTCTGAAGTGATGAACATCATCGGTGATGTCGCTGGCCGCACCTGCCTGATCATGGACGACATCGTCGACACCGCGAATACGCTGTGCAAGGCCGCGCAGGCGCTCAAGGATAACGGCGCGGTAAAGGTCATCGCGTACTGCACGCACGCCGTGCTCTCGGGCGAAGCGGTGAACCGCATCGCTGGACCGTCGCTTGATTCGCTGGTAGTGACGGATACGATTCCGCTATCACCCGCGGCTGAGGAATTGACCAAAAACGGTGGCAAGATCCGCCAGATTTCGAGTGCGCAGCTGATCGCCGAGACGATGCAGCGCATCAGTAACGAAGACAGCGTTTCGTCGCTGTTTACCGAATAGCTAGAACACAGAATTTTTCCCGCGTGCAATGAAGCAGGCGGGCTTTTGACGATAGCGCTGGTCGCGGCGCACCGACAAAATTTTTTGATCCAAACTGGAGTTACAGAAATGGCAACCGAATTCACCGCGTTCTCGCGGTCAGCGCTGGGCAGTAGTGCGAGCCGCCGCCTGCGTCTTACGGCCAAAGTGCCGGGCATCGTCTATGGCGGCGAAGCCAAACCCGAAATGATCGAACTCGATCACAACGCCCTGTGGCACGCCCTCAAGAAAGAGGACTTCCACAGCTCGATCCTGACCATGACGCTGGGCAGCGCCAAAAGCCAGGTGCTCCTGCGCGACGTGCAGTATCACCCGTTCAAGCAGCTGATCCAGCACATCGACTTCCAGCGCGTTGAAGCGAACAAGCCAATCCACATGAAAGTACCGGTTCACTTTGTGAATCAGGAAATTTCGCCTGCGGTGAAGCTCTCCGCTGCCGTGGTTAACCACGTGTTGAGCGAAGTTGAAGTCAAGTGCCTGCCTAAGGATCTGCCGCACTTCATCGAAGTGGATCTGAAAGACCTGAAAGCTGGCGAATCGATTCACGCCGCCAACGTCACGCTGCCGGCTGGTGTCGCACTCGTGTTCCACGGCCGCAACAAGGACGTCGTGTTCGCCACGGCTTCCACGGTCAAGGAAGAAGCCGCACCGGCTGACGGCGCGCCTGTCGCCGCCGCCGAAGT
>CAYMSY010000029.1:6733-10106 GCA_964393195.1 uncultured Alcaligenaceae bacterium
AAATCGCCCATCAAACTCATCGTCGGTCTCGGCAATCCGGGGCCGGAATATGAGCGCACGCGGCACAACGCCGGGTTCTGGTTTGCGGAAGATGTTGCACATGAAATCGGCGGCAGCTTTGCCAGCGAAAAAAAGTTTTTCGGGCAGATCGCGCGCGGTGCTGGCGTCAACGCTGAGGTCCGCGTGATCAAACCGCAGACGTTCATGAATCTCTCGGGCCAGAGCGTCACCGCAGTCGCCAAGTTCTACGACATTGCGCCTGAGTCGATTCTGGTCGCGCACGACGAGCTTGATCTCGATGCGGGGGACATCAAGCTCAAATTCGGCGGCGGCCATGCCGGGCACAACGGTCTGCGCGATATTCAGGCGAAGCTTGGCACCGGCGATTACTGGCGCCTGCGCATCGGCATCGGCCATCCGCGGGACTCGGCCAACGCGCAGCAACCGGTCGCAGACTGGGTACTCAATCGTCCGCGCCGCGACGAGCAGGACGCGATTGAGACCGCCATCGAGCGTGCGCTGGCACTGCTGCATTTCCTGACCAGCGGAGACACCGAGAGCGCCGTGAAGCAGCTGCACACGAAACCCAAACCGGCCGCGTCGCCGGTCGCCGCTGCGAAGGCGAGCGCATGAGCCTACTTGCGGAGAACGTCGCATGAGTGCCCTCGCCACGGCCGCCGCCCTGCTTGCCGCCGCAGTGCTGCTGGTGCCGCTGTTCAAAAAACTCGGGCTCGGCTCGGTGCTCGGCTATCTCGTCGCAGGCGTGCTGATCGGCCCATCGGTCATTGGCGTTGTGCATGAGCCGGAAGCGGTGCTGCAAACGGCCGAATTCGGCGTCACGCTGCTGATGTTCATCATCGGGCTCGAACTGCAGCGCGAACGGCTTTGGGCGCTGCGCAAATCGGTGTTTGGTCTCGGCAGTCTGCACATGCTCTGCTGCGCACTGGTGCTCGCGGCGCTGGCCTGGTCGTTCAACATTCTCGGCGCGGCGGCCATCATCGTCGGCATCGCACTCACCATGACCTCCACCGCGTTCGCGCTGCCGCTGCTCGCGGAGCGTGGCGAAATGGATTCGCAGTACGGCCGCGAAACCTTCTCTGTGCTGCTGTTTCAGGACCTGAGCGTGATTCCGATCATTGCGCTGGTCGGTTTGCTCGGCGTCACCAACAGCGGAACCACAGCGCTCGGCTGGCCCGCGCTCGCGGCAGTTGTCGCCGTGGTGCTGCTGGGCCGGCCGATGCTATCGCTCATGTTCAAGTATGCGTCGAAATTCGGCTCGCACGAAATTTTCACTGCCGCAGCCCTGCTGACCACGGTCGGTCTGGCGTGGCTGATGACCAGCGTCGGCCTGTCATCCACGCTGGGCGCGTTCCTCGCCGGGGTGCTGCTCGCCGACTCACAGTTCCGGCATCAGCTGGAAGCCAGCATCGAACCGTTCGAGTCGCTGCTGCTCGGCCTCTTCTTCATGGCGGTCGGCATGAGCGTGAATGTCGTGCTGCTGCTGCGTGCGCCGGTTGCGCTGGTCGCACTGGCGCTCGGTATCCTGCTGCTCAAGGCGGGTGCCTTCTATCTCGTGCGTCGATTTGTCACACGCGCCAGCGACATGATCGCGCGGCCGCAGGCGCTCGCGCTTGCAGTGGGTGGCGAATTCGCCTTTGTGCTGTTCAACGCAGCGCAGGACGCCAAGCTCGTTTCGCAGCAGGAAAACGAAGTGTTGACCGTCGTCGTGGTGCTCACGATGGTGCTGGCACCGCTGCTCTGGATCATCAATGACAAACTGCTCACGCCCTGGCTCGCAAAAGATGTGGAGCCGCCACCGTTTGACCGCATCGACGATCCCGGAACACCGGTCATCATCGCGGGCTTCGGTCGCGTCGGACAGATCGTCGGCCGCGTGCTCAACATGCGCAGCATCAAATTCACTGCGGTCGATGCGAGCCCGGATCACGTCGATTCCATTCGCCGCTTTGGCAACAAGATTTACTACGGCGATGCCACGCACCTGGACTTGCTGCGTGCAGCGAAAACGGAGCAGGCGAAACTGTTCATCGTCTGCATTGACGATGTAGAAGCCTCACTTGCCACCGTGACGCTCGTGCAAAAGCACTTCCCGACCGTGAAAGTTCTGGCGCGGGCGCGAAACCGCATGCACCTCATGAAGCTGCGCGATCTCGGTGTGGAATCGCCCATTCGCGAGACCTTCGCAGGTAGCGTCGAACTGGCGAAACTCGTACTGGATGGGCTCGGCGAATCGCCGGCGCAAGTCGAAAAGACGATCACAACATTTGTCGAACATGATCTCGCACTGATGGATCGTCAGCAGGCGGTGTTTCAGGACGAAGACAAGCTCATCGCAGTGTCCAAATCTTCGCGCGCAGAACTCGACACCATTCTGCGTGAAGACGCGGAAGCCGATGGCCGCAAGGACAATCTGGCACCGGAACAACAGGCAGCGGAGGCAATTCATGGCTCAACGTAACTGGCAGCAATGGCTCACGCTTGCCGCAGGCGCCCTGCTGCTTTCTGGCTGTGCAACGCGCTTTGACCTGCAGGGGCATCGTGGCGCGCGCGGACTTGCGCCCGAAAACACGCTGGCCGCGTTTTCGAAGGCGCTGGACGTGGGTGTCACCACGCTGGAGCTAGACGTAGGCATCACCAAAGATGGTGTCGTCGTCGTGTCGCATGACCGCTACCTGAACCCGGACGTCGCGCGCAATTCGCAGGGACAGCACCTCAACGAGCGCGGTCCGGTCATTGCTTCGCTCACCTTTGCCGAGCTGCAACGCTACGACGTCGGTCGCCTGAAACCGGGCAGCAATTATGCGAAGACCTTTCCGCAGCAACAGGCAGTCGACGGTGAGCGCGTTCCTGCGCTGAAGGCGCTATTCGATCTGGTCGAAAGACGAGGTGCCCGTGATGTCCGCTTCAACATCGAAACCAAGCTTTCGCCGGCAGTTCCGGAAGAGACGCTGGCACCCGAACCCTTCGTCCGCGCGCTGATCGCAGAGATTCGCACTGCCGGGCTGACCCGGCGGGCAACCATTCAGTCCTTTGACTGGCGCACCTTGCTGATCGCGCAGAAAGAGGCGCCGGAAATCGTAACGGTCTACCTCACGAGCCAGCAGGGCGCCGGCGACACCGTACAAGTCGGCAAGCCGGGCGCGTCGATCTGGCTCGCGGGTTTCGATGTCGATGATTACGGCGGTTCGGTCGCGAAAACCGTGAAGGCGGCAGGCGGCACCGTCTCGACGAAGCTCGGCCGCTGTGACAGCTTGTCGAACAGTGCGGCGAGGTTGGGGTGGCTGGTCCGCCAGTCGATGCCGGGGAAGCGCAGCGCAAGCCAGCCCAGCGCCGAACCGACCGCGATGTCGGC
>CAYMSY010000029.1:10116-15771 GCA_964393195.1 uncultured Alcaligenaceae bacterium
CGATGACTACGGCGGCTCGATCGCGAAAACGGTGAAGGCGGCAGGCGGCACCGTCTGGTCGCCGAACTATCGCGATGTCACCGAACCGCTGGTGCGTGAGGCGCAGTCGCTGGGTCTCAAGATCGTGCCGTGGACGGTGAACGAAGAAGCTGATCTGAACCGGCTGCTCGACTGGAAGGTCGACGGCATCATCACCGACTACCCGGATCGCCTGCGCGCGCTCGCGAAAGCGCGCAGCATCGCGTTGCCTGCACCATACCCTGTGTCCAAATAACCCTTTGACGCCATTCTCGCCGTAGGCGGGGATGGCGGCATAAGAGCTACTTCTTCATGCGCTCGCGAATCGCGGGCAGCAGTTTGCTGTCAATGTCTTCTTCGCCGAGCGCGTAAGCCACAAACTTGTCGCCTTCGTAAAGACTGAAGCTCGGGTAGCCCCTGATCTTGCCGTCGGTTTCGTCCTTCACACGCGGCCACAGCCATTTCTGATCGGCCTTGAAATCGGCCTCCTTGAACGGCATGGACAGGCTCGGCTTCTTGACCACCATGTAGCGCACGGCCTTGCCTTCCGGGCTCTTGAGAAACTTTGCTTCGCCACCCGAGCCGACGATCGAGCCTTCCCACCAGGTACACCAGCGGCAATCTTTCGCCGACCAGTAGACAACGGTTAGCGGCTCGCCTGCGGCCCGGACCGGGCTGATCGCGCTTGCGCACAGTAGTGCCGCGCCGAAAATTGCTGCAAGGTGTTTGATACGCATGATGAACTTCAATGAATGCGAGTGATCTCTTGCAGGAGAGGCTCCGCCGCGACATCCTGCTCGTGGCGCGACAGGTCGCGGCAAAGCCGCTCCTACAGTTCGTCTAACCCAGTAATTTCTTCACGTAAGCAACATACGCCTTCATCGCGTCATCGTTGCTGGTGCCCTTCTTCGTGGCCCAGGCGTCAAATTTGGCGCGGCCGACCGGATCCATGATGCCGGGACGGCGACCCGCAGCGTCGCCCTCAGTGCCCTGCTTGTACAGTGCATAAAGCTCAAGCAGCGTGTTGTTGTCCGGTTTTTCCTTCAGTGTCTTGACGTCCGCCTGCGCCTTTTCGAAATCGTCCTTGATGGCCATGAGGATGCCTCCTTGCTTGATTGATGTTGCAGCTATTATTGTTGATGCGAGCGCCGCGCTGCAAGCGATTGGCGCTCATCGGCACTTCGCGGAGGAGCGTGACTGTGGCAAAAGAAAAAATGAGCAGCGTCGATACGGCGTGGCTGCATATGGATTCGACCACCAATCTGATGATGATTGTGGGGGTCATGATCTTCGACACGCCGATCAGCGTACCGCGTTTGAAGACTTTGCTCGAAGGCCGCTTGCTGGTCTATCCGCGTTTCCGCCAGTATGTTGTCGACGACGGCATGACGGCACATTGGGTTGACGACGAAAAATTTGATCTCGACGCACATCTGCGCCGCGTGCGCCTGCCGGGCGCCGGTGGGGAGCGTGAATTGCAGTCGATGGTGGCCGATCTTGCCAGTGAACGGCTCGACAAGGGCAAACCGCTGTGGCAGATGCATCTGGTTGAACATTACGGCGGCGGCTCGGCGCTGATTACGCGCATTCATCATTGCATCGCCGACGGCATTGCGCTGATCGGGGTGCTGCTCAACATGACCGACGATGATCCGGATGCGCCGGATACGCCGCGCGCGGTGCCGGGTCTTGCCAAATCGAAGGTCAAGAAATTCGCCAAGGCCGCAGCGCCGAGTTTCAATATTTTTTCTGCGCTGGGTCCGCTCGGCGAGCAATTGCAGAGCAAACTCGGCCCGGCGCTGCATGCGCTGGCACCGGTCGCCGGCGCCGCACAGCAGGCACTTGACCAGATACCGCCGCTGAAGGCCGTCGAAACTGCGCTCGGCTCCGCGATGGACGAAGGCGCACGCATCGGCAGTACGGTGGTCGCGAAGTACAACCGCTGGGTCGACAATCCGGCCGAAGCCGTGGATACCGCCAGGATGGTCGGCGGGTTTGCGCAGGAGCTGGCTTATCTGGCGACGATGCCAAATGATTCCGAGACACGGCTCAAAGGCAAGACCGGCACCGTGAAGTGTGTCGCGTGGAGTGAACCGCTTGATCTCACGCGCGTGAAGGATGTCGGCTACGTGCTTGGCTGTTCGGTCAACGACGTGCTGCTGGCTTCGGTGGCAGGCGCGATCCGCAGCTACCTCGTCGCAAAGGGCGATACCGTGGCGAACGATGCACTGCTGCGCGCGTTTGTGCCCGTGAATCTGCGGCCGCCGGGCAAGGAGTACAAACTCGGCAACCAGTTTGGCCTGGTCGGGCTGGAACTTCCGATCGGCGAGGCAAATCCGGTCGCGCGCGTATTCGAGGTGCGCCGTCGCATGAACGCGCTCAAGACCGGTTATCAGGCCGTCGTCAGCATGGCGCTGCTCGGGGTCGTCGGTTATCTGCCCAAGGCCGTGCAGCGGCAGGCGCTTGGCCTGCTGTCCGACAAGGGCAGCGCGGTCATGACCAACGTGCCGGGGCCGGCCAAACCGCTCTACCTTGCGGGCAGCAAGATTGCACAGAACATGTTCTGGGTGCCACAGAGCGGCAACGTTGGTGTCGGCGTGTCGATCCTCTCGTACGCAGGCGGCGTGCAGTTCGGACTGATCACCGACCGCAAGCTCTGCCCCGATCCGGAAGCGATCATCAGTCAGTTCGAGCCCGAGTTCGACAAGCTCATGACCTCGCTCATGTGGCTCGAAAAAGGCTACGTCGGCGCTGATGCGCGCGCGTTTGACGACATGCTGAACGCGGAAGGCGCGGACGCTGCGGAGACGCCGTCGGGGAAACCACGGGCGCCGCTCAAGGCAAAGGCGGCGAAGCGTCGTCCACGCACAAAAAAGACGGCGTAACGCACCCAAAAAGCTGATCAGCTTTTTCTCGAAAGCGCCATTTCATGGGGCTTGGCAGTTTATTTTGGCAATTCTCGATAATTGACCTTTTAACGCGCCAAGCCCTTTTCAGGCTTGGTTTCATCAAAAAGCTGTTGCCACACTTCGACGAACCAGTGCTCAAACCGCACCTGCTCGATTCAATTTGCCAAGCAAATTAAAATCGGGAAATCTATCGTTTTTTGCGAACACGGTCTCGCGCGCAGCAACAGTGCTGCCACGAGCCCTGTCGTACCCCGTCGTTCATGGCTGCCCTGCCCTCGCTGCAACAACTGCGCTATCTGATTGCCCTTCAGGAGGAAGGTCATTTCGGTCGTGCAGCAGAAAAGTGTTTCATCACGCAAAGCACGCTGTCCGCGAGCCTGCGTGACCTCGAAAGCACGCTTGATGTCACGCTGGTGGAGCGTGACCGCCGCCACGTGGCGTTCACGGCGATCGGTGACGCCATCGTCGTGCGCGCGCGCGAGCTCGTCGCACAGGCCAATGATCTGGTCGAGCTCTGCGCCTCGGCACGCCATCCGCTCACCGGCAGCTTTCGCCTCGGCGTGATTCCGACCATCGCGCCGTTCGCGTTGCCGCAATCGCTCACCGTCCTGCGCGCGGAGTATCCGAAACTCAAGCTGCTGCTGCGCGAGGATTTGACCGAAGTCTGCCTTGATCGCCTGCTGGCCAGCACGCTGGACGCAGCGCTGATCGCGCTGCCATACGATCTGCCGGCTGGCATCGAAACGCTGCCGCTGTTTGAGGATGAATTCCTGTTTGTGACCGCAGACCCCAAGCTCGGCTCCGCGCAGTCACCGTTGCCGATCGAGAAAATCGACCCCGACCAGCTGCTGTTGCTGGAAGACGGGCATTGCCTGCGCGAACACGCGATCGCTGCCTGCGCGCTCAAGAACGCGCAGACCAACCGCGCACTGGAAGCCACCAGCCTCATTACGCTGACCCACATGGTCGAAAGCGGACTCGGCCACACGCTGCTGCCGGAGCTCGCCATCGCCGGCGGCGTGCTGTCCGGATCCAGCCTGTACGCACGTCGCTTCACGCCACGCGGACCGGCACGAACCATCGCCATGGCGTTTCGCAAGACCACCGCACGGCGCGAAGAAATTGAAGAGCTTGGCCGCATCTTCGCCAAAAGCAAGGGCTTCACCGGCGCCACGCGGGCGAAGACTGTTCGCCGGGCTCGGCGCGGCGGGCGCTGATCGACAATGCGCTGCAAACACCGAAAGCGCTGCGCCGGCCGCCCTTTTCTGTCATCCTGATCACTTCCGTCGCAGATGTAGCTCACCCCAAAAGACACATGCCCGCCACCACCCGGCTGCCCCCGAAAACGTCGAAGGCACACGCTGACGCTGGTGGCGCCGTGCCCGATGCGTACTGGAGTCAACCGGCGGAAACGCTACTGCCGGCACTCGGCACCGATGCCGACGGCCTGTCCCAGCGTGAGGCGAGAAGCCGCCTGAAACGCTTCGGCGCCAACGCGCTCGACACCAGTCAGGCAGCGACCGCATTCGGGCTGTTCATCAGCCAGTTCAAGAGCCCGCTGGTGCTGATCCTGATCGTGGCGTCACTCATCTCGATGATCGCAGCGGAGTGGATTGATGCCGGCGTGGTGCTGGCGATTGTTTTCGGAAGCACCCTGCTGGGTTTTGCGCAGGAATACATCGCCGGCAATGCGATTGAAAAACTGCGTTCCCGCGTCCGCATTCATTCCACGGTGCTGCGCGACGGACAGCCGCACACGGTGCCGTCATCACGCGTCGTGCGTGGCGACGTGGTGCTGCTATCAGCGGGCAGCCTGATCCCGGCCGATGGCATCGTGCTGGACGCGCGCGACTGTTTCGTCAATCAGGCCGTGCTCACGGGCGAAACCTTTCCGGTCGAAAAGAAACCGGGGGTTGTGGCCGCGACGGCGAGCCTGGCCGAGCGCAGCAACTGCGTGTTCATGGGCACCAGCGTGAGCAGCGGCACGGCGCGCGTACTGATCGTCGAAACCGGCAGGGCCAGCGTGTTCGGTCAGATCGCGGGCAAGCTCGCGCTGCGTCCGGCCATGACCGAGTTCGAACGCGGCATCCAGCGCTTTGGCTACCTGCTGACGCGGATCATGCTGGTGATGGTGGTCGTGGTGCTGGCGATCAACATCTTCCGCGCCAAGCCGCCGATTGATTCGCTGCTGTTCGCCCTCGCACTGGCAGTCGGCCTCACGCCTGAGCTGCTGCCGGCCATCGTCAGCATCACGCTGTCACATGGCGCCAAGCGCATGGCAAAGCTCGGTGTCATCGTGCGCCGGCTCAATTCCATCGAAAACCTCGGCAGCATGGACGTGCTGTGCACCGACAAAACCGGCACGCTGACCGTCGGCGTCGTCGCGCTCGACGCCGCCGTCGACACCAATGGCAACGCCAGCACAGGTGTGATGCGTCTGGCCGCCATCAACGCGCAGTTCCAGTCCGGTCTTGCCAATCCGCTGGATGAGGCGGTCCTCGACGCCACGAAGAAGGCCGGCGTCGACCTCGGTGCAACACACAAGATCGACGAGATTCCCTATGACTTCGTGCGCAAATGTCTGTCGGTTGTCGTCGCCGACGCGGGCGGCGGGCGCACGCTGATCACCAAGGGCGCGTTCGACCGGATACTGGCGATCTGCACGACCGTCGGTGACGATGCCGCGCCGCTCGACGACGCCCTGCGGACGCAACTGGAGAGCCGTTTT
>CAYMSY010000030.1:0-15737 GCA_964393195.1 uncultured Alcaligenaceae bacterium
CAACTGCTTCATCGGTGCGCGCTCCGAAGTCGTGGAAGGCTGCATCGTCGAAGACAACTCCGTGCTCGGCATGGGTGTCTACATTGGCAAGAGCACCAAGATCTACAACCGCGTGACCGGTGAGATCAGCTACGGGCGGGTACCGGCAGGCTCGGTCGTCGTTTCGGGAAGCCTGCCACAGGGGAAAGACCGTGAATACAGCCTTTACTGCGCCGTGATTGTCAAACAGGTAGACGCGCAGACCCGCTCGAAGACGAGCATCAACGATTTGCTGCGCGGCGACTGATGTCTGTTTCCATCAAAACACCGGAAGACATCGCGGGCATGCGCATCGCGGGTCGGCAAACGGCAGAAATCCTTGACTACATCACGCCCTTCGTCAAGCCGGGCGTAACCACCGATGAGCTGGATGCGCTTTGCCACAAGTTCATGGTGGATGTGCAGAAAGGCATTGCTGCCAACGTCAACTACACGCCGCCAGGCCATACGCCGTTCCCGAAGTCGATCTGCACGTCGGTGAATCATGTCGTGTGCCACGGTATCCCCGGCGACAAGAAGCTCAAGGACGGCGACATCATCAACATTGACGTCGCGATGATCGTCAACGGCTATTTCGGTGACACCAGCCGCATGTTCTATGTCGGCAAACCCACTATCGCCGGCAAGCGCCTGACCGAAGCAACCTATGAAGCCATGTGGCGTGCGATCCGCATCGTCAAGCCAGGCGCGACGCTCGGTGACATTGGTCATGCCATCCAGAGCTATGTTGAGCCGATGGGTTACTCCGTCGTTCGCGAATTCTGCGGCCACGGCATCGGCAAGAAATATCACGAAGAACCGCAGGTGCTGCACTACGGCAAACCGGGTACCGGCATGCGTCTGCTGCCCGGCATGATGTTCACCATTGAACCGATGATCAACGCCGGACGCCCCGGCATCCGCACGCTGGCTGATGGCTGGACGGCGGTTACCGCCGATCACAGTCTGTCGGCGCAGTGGGAACACACGATTCTGGTGACGGAAACCGGCTACGAAGTCACGACTGTTTCCGACGGCACTCCTCCGCCTCCAGCACCGTGAGCAGCGACGCTCCGTTCGTGCTGAACCCATCGGAGGAACAGACTGAACCGGAGTTTGCGGGTCGTTCGCTTGCGGATTTGCGTCGCACTTACCAGTCGCATCGCGCGCTGATTTTTGATGCGCTGATCACGGTTGAGCACGTCGACGCCGCGCTGCGTGCGCATGCACTGGCCGTCGACGACGTGCTGATCCAGCAATGGCACAAACATGGTTTGCACAAAAGTCCGCTGACGCTGCTCGCGGTTGGCGGCTACGCGCGCTTTGAACTGTTTCCCCATTCCGACGTCGACATCCTGCTGCTGCACGACAGTGCTGATATTTCTGCCGTCAGGGGCATCGACACCTTCCTGAGCGAAGCCTGGGATCTCGGCTTTGAGATCGGGCACAGCGTGCGTAGCGTGGATGAGTGCGTGAATGAAGCGCAGGCTGATGTTACGGTCGCCACGTCCCTGCTCGAACGGCGCGTGATCGTCGGCGCAGCGGGCGGTCCGCATGCGCTGGACCAGCGCTGGCAACAGAGTTTTGACGTTGATCACTTCGTCAAGGCGAAGCGCTTCGAACAGCAGCAACGCTACGCCCGGTTCGAGGACACCGCGTACAACCTCGAACCCAACGTCAAGGAGAGCCCCGGCGGGCTGCGCGACGTGCAGATGGTGCTGTGGCTGGCACGGGCCATCACCGGCGCGTCATCGCTCGATGCCCTGGTTGCACAGGGCTACATCAACCGTCGCGAATTCGACATCCTGAGTGGCGCTTACGGCCAGATCAAGTTTCTGCGTGCACGCCTGCATCTGCTCGCAGGCCGGCGCGAGGACCGTTTGGTGTTTGAGCTGCAAAATGCACTGGCCGAAAAGCTGGGAATCACTGCGGCAGGCGGTCTTCGCGCCAGTGAACTGGTGATGAAGCGCTATTACCAGTCCGCACGCCAGTTACGTCTGTTCAACGACATCCTGATCGACGCGCTGACCAGCAACCGCAACGCCCCCAAGACGCCCATCGCTGGTACGCCGTTTTCATCATGTGATGGCAAGCTCGACCTCACAACGCGCGGCTCCAACCTGACTGCCCTGCAAACGCTCGAAGCCTTCAAGCTCCTGAATCAGGATCGTGTCTACAGCAGCTTCACACCGGAACTGCGCCGCGCCATCATGCGCGCCGTAGCGCTGCTGCCCGAAAACGCGTTCGACAGTGACGAGTGCCGTGCGCTCTGCCTCGCCTTCCTGCGCGGCGGGCACGGCGTTTATCACGCGCTGAAGGCGATGAACGAGCTGGGCGTGCTCGGCAAGCTGGTGCCGCCGTGGCAGCGCATCGTCGGCCAGATGCAGCATGACCTGTTTCACGTCTACACGGTCGATCAGCACATCCTGATGGTGCTGCGCAACATGCGCCGCTTTGCCGATCCGGCACATTCGCACGAATACCCGCTATGCAGCGAGCTCATGCAGGAGTTTCCCGAGCGCGAAGTGCTCTACCTCGCCTGCATCTTTCACGACATTGCCAAAGGCCGGGGCGGCGATCATTCGGCGCTTGGCATGGCGGATGCACGCGAATACTGCACACAGCTGGGACAAAGCCCTGAACAGGTGGAGCTGGTCGCCTGGCTCGTTGAACATCATCTGAGCATGTCGGCCTTCGCGCAAAAACGCGACATCGCCGATCCGGCCGTGGTGCGCGAGTTCGCACAGCTCGTGGGCAGCGAAAAGCGTCTGCTGGCGCTCTATTTGCTGACCGTCGCCGATGTGCGCGGCACCAGCCCCAAGGTGTGGAACAACTGGAAAGCGCGACTGCTGGAGCAACTGTTCCGCTCGACGCGCTCGCTGTTCAGCGCGGCCGGCGATTCCACCGTGTTTGATGTGCTGGCGGACCGGCTGGTGGAGGCGCGGCGGCTGCTGGCACTGTATGCAGTGGATGTCGAGCGTGCCGAAAAATTCTGGCGCACGCTGGATTCGGTCTATCTGCAGCGTCACAGCGCCGACGAAATCGCCTGGCACGCGCGAAACCTGTTCTTCCGTGTCGATACCGAAAAACCGGTGGTTCGGACACGACTCATGCCGTCCGGTGAAGGTTTGCAGATCATGGTCTACGTGCAGGACCGCGCCGAGCTTTTCGCACGCACGATGAGCGTGTTTGCCAGGCTCAATTTTTCGGTGCTTGATGCTCGTGTTCATACCTCAAAGTCCGGCTATGCGCTGGATACCTTCACCGTCATCAATCCCGGTTCAGCCAGCGTGGCCTATCGCGACGTCACGCAACTGGTCGAACACGCGCTGTTCGAGGCGCTGACCGACAACAAACCCTTGGCCGTTCCGCCGCTCGGCAAGGCGTCACGGCAGCAACGTCACTTTCCGATTGCCCCGGTTATCGAGATCACGGGCGATGAGCAACGGCAGCGTTTCGTGCTGGAAATCGTGGCCGCCGACCGTACCGGTCTGCTGGCACGAATCGCGGAAGTGTTGTCCAAACGCGGCGTCTCGATTCAGACGGCCCGCGTCAACACGCTGGGCGCACGCGCGGAGGACGTGTTTGTCGTGTCCGGCGGACGTCTGGCCGAAGAATCCACGCGCATCGAGCTGGAAACTGAACTGGCGGAGGCAATTGCCTAGGTTTGCAAAGGCGCAGAACGGCCGCTGACGTGCGCTCCGTTATCGTTCAGGGCCGTATTTTTGTGTATCAGCTTTTTTCTTGAACCGCCATTTCGTGCGGCTTAGATGACAGTTTTGTTGATTGTTGACTTTTGCTAAAAACGAGTGTCAAGCCCCTCTCAAATGGGCATCTCCGTAAAAAGTTGATTATTGATTTTGCGGTGTCCTGCGATCAGCGCCGAGCGCAACGACGAGCGCAATCAGCATCAGCATTGCGGCAACCGCAAAGGTGATCCGCATGCCGACAGCGACCGCTTCCGGTGGCGCTGCGGCGAGGCCGGCCGTCCCCGCCGCAAACACGAACACGGCGCCCATCACCGATGCACCGGTGATGAGCCCAAGGTTACGCGACAGGTTGAGCAAACCGGAAATGACGCCGCGCTCGTCCTGCTGGACATTGGCCATGGCGGTCGTGTTGTTGGCCGTCTGGAACAAGGCGTAGCCAAGGGTGATGACGACCATCGGCGCCACATAGCCCGGAACGCCGCTGGTCGCCGGAAGCAGCGACAGGATAGCGTCGCCGGTCGCGATGGCGATCAGACCGGCGACGGCCATGCGTCGACCGCCAAAGTGATCGGTCATCCGGCCTGCTGGCACACCTGCCAGCGCCGCAGCCAGCGGCCCGACCGACAATACGAGCCCCACGATGGCGGCGTTGAGGCCGAGTGCCCGCGACAGATAAAACGGTCCGACCACCAGCGTCGCCATCATGACGGTTGAGACCAGCGCGCTCGTGGCAAAACTCGCGCTGAGGCGGGCATCTCGAAACAGGCGTAATCGGACCAAGGGGGACACCGCTCTCGACTCCGCAAACACAAAGAGGGCCGCGCCAGCGACGGCCGCCAGCAACAGCGCCGCATTAAGTGCGCCGAAACTGCCGCGCCCCAGGGTCACGGCGAGCACATAGGCCATCAGTGTCAGGACCAGAAGCAACGTACCCACGCTGTCAAAAACCGGCCGCGCGGCCCCCATCTGCGGGCGATCAGGCGGCAGGAAGCGGCGCACCAGCAGAAGTGTCAGGACCGCAAGCGGAACCTTGACCAGAAAGATTGCACGCCAGCCCGCCCCGTCAATCAGCAAGCCTCCGAGCGAAGGCCCGAGTGCCGTGCCGATGGCGGACATCGTTCCGAGCAGGCCCATGGCGCTACCGGTTCTTGCCTTCGGCACGGCCTCGCTGACCAGCGCCATCGCAAGCGACATCATGATGGCCGCCCCCAGCCCCTGCACCGCTCGCGCGGCGATTAGCCACCACAACGTCGGCGCAATACCGCACAGGACGGACGCCATCGTGAACAGAGCAATACCCGCCAACAGCAGACGGCGGCGGCCCACCAGATCGCCCAGCCGCCCGACGCTCACGATCAGCGTGGTCACTGCGAGCAGATAGGCGAGCACCACCCACTGAACCGACTGGAAGGAGACATCAAACGCTGCCGCAAGCGTCGGCAGTCCGACATTGGCGATGCTGGTGCCCAGCGAGGACAGCAATATGGTCAGCGAAAGACCCGCCAAAGCCCACCGGGCTGAAGGGCGTGCCTCAATGTGTACCGCATTTGCGGCGGCTGCGGCTTCGGGCAATGTAATGACTGATTTCAACGTGAACTCCCTGCTCTGGCCGCCCCGAAAGTGGGACTGCCGAATCTGTCGGTAGCTTAGTTTTTTACAGACCATGGCGGAAGACGCAGCAGTTACACTTTATTAGTGCATCAAACGCCATATCCAGATCAAATTGCGCTATCGTCGATGCATGTCGACGCCGGATTTCAACCTGTTGATCACGCTCGACGCGGTGCTCGCGGAAGGCAGTGTTGCTCGCGCGGCACGACGACTGCAACTGAGTCCGTCGGCGATGAGCCGTGCGCTGGCGCGCCTGCGCGAGACGACGGGAGACCCGCTACTGGTCAGGGCCGGCCGTGGCCTCGTTCCCACGCCACGCGCCGTAGAACTTCGCCAGCGAGTCAGTCAACTCGTGCTGGACAGTACAGAAGTCTTGCGTCCGGACAAACCGGTCGATCTTGGACAACTGGTACGAACCTTCACGTTGCGGACCAGCGAGGGTTTTGTCGAGAATTTCGGGCCGGAGCTCATCGCCCGTGTCAGCGCCGAAGCCCCGGGCGTGCGTCTGTGCTTCCTGCAAAAGTCGGACAAGGACAGTTCGTCGCTTCGAGACGGGCTGGTCGACCTTGAAACGGGCGTTGTGGGCAAGGCGATGGGACCTGAAGTGCGTACGCAGGCCCTGTTTCGGGATCGTTTCATTGGTGTCGTGCGCGAGGGACACCCGCTGAGTCAAGGCGAAATCACGGCAACCCGCTATGCGGCAGAACGCCACATCATGGTCTCGCGACGGGGTCAGGACAGCGGGCCGATTGACGATGCCCTGAATTCACTCGGGCTGAAACGGGACGTTGTCACCATTGTTGGTGGCTTCGCAACCGCGCTGGCGCTCGCACGAGGCTCAGAGCTCATCGCCAGTGTGCCCGAACGGCACACCGGCAGGCTGCGCGCCGGAATGCACAGCTTTACGCTGCCGGTAGCCGTGCCCGAGATCACGGTTTCAATGTTCTGGCATCCGCGACAGGATGCCGATCGGGCGCATCGCTGGTTGCGCAGCTGTGTTCGCGAAGTCTGCAGTCATGCGGCCGCGTGAGAGAGCGAGCCCCGCGCGTTCAAGCGACGTCGCGGCCGCCGCTGCGCTACGCCACGAGCTCGGGAAACAGCACGTCGGTGAAGCCAAAATGCGTCATGTCCTCGATCCGGCGCGGATAAAGAACACCGTCGAGATGGTCGCATTCATGCTGCACAACACGGGCATGAAAGCCGTCCACGACGCGCGCAAACGCCACGCCCGCCGCATCGCGGCCGCTGTAGCGCAAGTGCTCATAACGCGGCACCTCACCACGCAGGCCCGGCACCGATAGACAGCCTTCCCAGCCCGGTGATTTCTCGTCGTCGAGCGGTTCCAGCGTTGGGTTACACAGCACCGTGAACGGAATTTCCGGTGCGTCGGGATAGCGCGGATTCCTGCCCGTGCCGCCGAAAATAACGACGCGCAGATCAACGCCAATCTGCGGCGCAGCAATACCCGCCCCCTTCGCGGCCTGCATCGTATCGAGCAGATCGACAATCAGTTCATCCATCTGGGCACTGGCGAACAGCGTCTCCGGCACCGGTTGTGCGACCCGCAACAGACGCTCATCGCCCATGCGCAGAATTTCGCGTACTGCCATCGGTCAGGTCCCTCTGGTCAGACGGGTGAACGCCACGATGACCTTCTGCACGCGCGCGATGCTTTCATCAAGCGTGGCGTTGATGTCGTCATGCGAGATTTTCACCTTGCTGTCGCCACAACCGGCAGCCCAATTGGACACCACGCAGAGGTGGGCATAACGCAACGACAGCTCCCGCGCCAATGCGGCCTCGGGCATGCCGGTCATACCGACCAGCGTTGCGCCATCCCGCGCCATGCGGGCAATTTCGGCAGCCGTTTCCAGTCGTGGCCCTTGCGACGCGCCGTAAACCCCGCTGGTAACCACCGTTTCGCCGACCGTACTGCTTGCCTCAAGCAGCAAATCACGCAACGGATCGCTGTACGGACGTGTGAAATCGACATGCACCACCGTGCGGTCGCTGCCATCGCAAAACGTGTGCTCCCGTCCGTAGGTGTAATCAATGATCTGGTCGGGCACGACAATGGTGCCCGGTCCGACATCATTCGTAATACCACCCACAGCAGCCACCGCCAGCACGTCGGTAGCCCCGGCCTGTTTCAGCGCCCAGACATTGGCGCGATAGTTGATCCGGTGTGGTGCCAGGATGTGTCCCGGTCCGTGACGGGCGATGAACAGCACCGGCACGTCATTCATTTCGCCAAATACAAGCGGGCCGGATGGCTCGCCAAAGGGCGTCCGTGCAATCTCCCGGCGGACCACCTTCATCTGCCCCAGACCCGCCAATCCGCTACCACCAATTACTGCCAACATAGTCGTTCGCTTGAGACCAATACGCTAAACCGGTATTCTCGCAGTATTGTTACTCGCGTCGAATGACGCACAGGCACGTCCATCATGTATCTCTCCCGTTTGCTGCAGCTCATGTCGGAGCGTGAAGCCTCCGACCTCTTCATCTCGGCTGGTGCGCCAATCCATCTCAAGATCAACAACGACACGCTGCCGGTAAGCACACAGATCATTGATGCCGCCACAGCCCAGAAAATCGCCTATGAGGTGATGACGGAAGAAGAAATTGCCCGCTTCGAACGCGACTGGGAAATGAACCTGTCGCACGTCGAGCCGGAATTCGGCAACTTCCGCATCAATGTGCTGCGCCAGCGCGGCAGCGTGTCGATGGTCGTTCGCTACATCCGCAGCAACGTTCCCTCGTTCGCCTCATTGAACCTGCCGCCGGTGCTGCTTGATCTGGCGATGGAGCGACGCGGGTTGATCCTGATGGTCGGCTCCACCGGCTCCGGCAAATCGACCTCGCTGTCGGCGATGATCGATCATCGCAATACCAACACGACGGGCCATATCCTCACGATTGAAGATCCGATCGAGTATCTGATCCGGCACAAACGCTGCGTGGTGAACCAGCGCGAAGTCGGTCACGACACCAAATCCTACGAAAACGCACTGTCGAATGCACTGCGCGAAGCCCCGGACCTGCTGCTGATCGGCGAGGTCCGCGATCGTTCCACCATGCAGCATGCGCTGACGCACGCGCTCACGGGTAACCTCTGCCTGACCACGCTGCATGCGACCAACAGCTACCACGCGCTGTCGCGGATCATCAATATGTATCCACAGGACGCCCGCTCGGGCCTGCTGGCCGATCTGTCGTACGGCCTCAAGGCCATTATTGGCCAGCGTCTGGTCAAGACCAAGAACGGCAATCTGCAGCCAGCAGTCGAAGTGCTCATCAACACCAAGCTCATCGCGGAAATGATGGCCGCAGGCGAGATGCACAAGATCAAGGAAGCCATGGAGCAAAGCCTCACGCCCGGCTCCTGCACCTTCGAGCAGGCACTGTCCAAGATGTATCTGGGCGGCGTCATTGAATACGATCAAGCCCTTGCGGCGTCCGATTCGCCGACCAACCTTGCCTGGATCATCAACCAGTCACAGCAAACGGCGCAGAACAGCGGTTCGCGCAGCCGGGCCCAGGCCGCCAGCTTCGACGACTTTGACATCGCGGACCGCCATACCGAACACGCACGATGAGTTTGCAGTCCACTGCCGGGCTGACACGCACGGCCAGTCTGGCGGCCCAGCTCATTGCACAGCCGTCGGTGACGCCCGACGATCGGGATTGCCAGCGCATCATCGCTGAACGGCTGTCGCGACTTGGGTTCAAGATCGAATGGTTTCGCAAGAATGGCGTGACCAATCTCTGGGCGCGGCTCGGCAGTGAACGGCCGCTGATCTGCTTTGCCGGACATACCGATGTAGTACCGACGGGTCCGCGTGAACAGTGGCTGGCCGATCCGTTTGCGCCCACCGTTCGCGATGGCCTGCTCTACGGTCGCGGCGCATCGGACATGAAAACGTCGATCGCGGCGTTCGTGACAGCCGTTGAAGACTATCTGCAGGCACATGCGACAGTAAACGGCTCAATTGCGCTGATGCTTACCTCCGACGAAGAAGGGCCGTCCGTCGATGGCAGCTCGCTAGTCGTCGAAATGCTGCGCGAACGCAGCGAGGCCATCGACTACTGCGTCATTGGTGAACCGAGCTCGGTTGATGTCCTCGGTGACATGATCAAAATCGGGCGCCGCGGCACGCTGTCCGGCAAGGTCAAAGTGAAAGGCGTTCAGGGCCACATCGCCTATCCCCATCTGGCCGCCAATCCGATCCATGCCGTTGCCCCGGCGCTGGCCGAGTTGACGCGCGAGACCTGGGATAACGGCAACGAAAACTTCCCGCCGACGAGTTTTCAGGTGTCGAACATCAATAGCGGTACTGGGGCCGGTAACGTCATTCCCGGTTCGCTGGAAATGCTGTTCAACTTCCGCTATTCCACCGAAAGCACGCATCAGCAACTGAAGGAGCGGTTTACACACGTGCTCTGCAAACATCAGGTGCCCTGCGATATCGAGTGGACGGGGCTCGGGCTGCCGTTCCTGACCGCACCCGGTGCGCTTGTCGCGGCGACCAAACACGCTATCGAACGCGTTACCGGCGTCGCGCCTGCGCTGTCGTGTACGGGCGGAACCTCCGACGGGCGCTTCATCGCGACCTGGTGTAACGAAGTCGTCGAGTTCGGTCCGACCAACGCGACGATCCACAAAATCAACGAGTGTGTTGCGCTCGCGGAGATCGAACCTCTGCGCGAGGTGTATCTTCAGCTCATGACCACATTGATTCCCGCATGAGCGCACTGCAACCCCTGATTTTTCCAAACGCAATCCCGCAGGAACTCGCGACTATTGGCGACTGGTGGCGCTTTGCCGTCAGCTCGCTGGCGCGGGCTGATGCGCAGTTCGGTCAGGGCACGACCGATGCCGGACAGGATGCGCTGCTGCTGATCCTTGGCGCACTTGATCTACCGCTCGACAGCTTCGAGCAGATGCAGGGGTATGCGCTGACCGGTTTCGAGCGAAAACACATTTTCAACGCGTTGCGAAAACGCGTCGTCGACCGCACACCGACGGCCTACGTGCTCGGATTTGTCGAACAAATGGGATTGCGCTTCGCCGTGGATGAACGGGTCTTGATCCCGCGTTCATTCATCGGCGAGTTGCTGGACGAAGGCTTTAGCGACTGGATCCCCGATCCCGACGCAATCAATTCGGCGCTCGACCTGTGTACCGGTTCGGGCTGTCTGGCCATTCTTGCTGCGCATGCATTTCCGTCGGCACAAATCACAGCGACCGATATTTCACCGGATGCGCTGGCGGTTGCGCGCGCTAACGTCGAACGTCACGGCATGACGCAGGACATCAGCTTGCTTCAGGGCGACCTGTTCACGCCTGTAGCACAACAGCGGTTTGACTTGATCCTGAGCAACCCGCCTTACGTCACGGCCGATAGCATGGCGTCGCTACCCGAAGAATTCCTGCAGGAACCAGCGCTGGCGCTGGCTGCGGGTGACGATGGCAACGACGTGCTGCGACGAATCCTCAAGCAAGCGAAATCTCATCTGAATCCCGGCGGAATGCTGATTGTCGACATGGGCCACAACCGTGATCTGGTGGAAGAAGCGTTTCCGACGCTGCCATTCATGTGGCTGGCCACGGAAGCCGCCGAAGCCGGGGTCTTCCTGCTGCACGCGGAGGACCTGCCTTGAGCAACAAGGCGCTGGTATTGATCGGTGGCGGTCATGCCCACGTTGAAGTGCTGCGCCGTCTGGCCGAAACCCCGGCTGCGGATGCTGACATCGCGCTGTTTGATCCGAGCCCGAGCGTCTGGTATTCGGGCATGCTGCCCGGCGTCATCGCCGGTCACTATCAACCGTCGGAAGCAAAGATCAATCTCTGGGCGTTGTGCCAGCGCGCGCGGGTACGTTTTTTTGAAACCTCGGTGCTGGCCATCAACGGTGACAATCAGCGCATCGAAAGCGGATTTGGCGAACGTCATCGCTACGATTTCGCCTCGGTCGATATCGGCAGTGTCTCCAGGGCACTGCCCACCTCGCCCGGCGCCTATGTCGTCGCGGTAAAGCCCATCGAGCCGCTGCTGACGGCCATCCATGAGTTCGAGAGCGTGCGCTCCAGCGCCCTGATGGTACGCGTGGTCGGCGGTGGCGCCGCAGCGCTCGAGGTCGCGCTCGCACTCGCGTGGCGCTGGCGCGATTCGCGCAAGCGGCGCATTTCCATCGTCTCTGCGGTCCGGTTGATGGAAGGATTTCCACCACGCGTTCGCCGTCTGGCCATTGCTGCCTGCCGCAAGCAGGGCGTCGAAGTGATCGAAAATGCTCCCGTCGAGCAGATTGAGCCGACGCGCTTGCGCCTCGGCAACGGCGGCAGCGTGGACACCCAGCTAACGGTATTGGCGACAGGCTACGCGCCCGCGCCGCTGCTCGCGAAAGCCGCGCTGACACGATCCAGCGATGGCAGCATCTCGGTGAACGAGCACTTGCAGGATCCGAAGCATCCCAATGTGTTCGCTGCCGGCGATTGCGCGAGCGTGGGTGGCTTCACGCTGCCCAAGTCTGGCGTCTATGCCGTACGTCAGGGGCCACTGCTCGCCACGAACCTGCTCGCGGCGCTGCAGAACGGTACGCTGCAAACGTACAAGCACAATCCCAACGCGCTGAACCTCCTCTCGCTCGGCGAGAAACACGCGATTGCCACCCGCAACGGACTATCCGTCAGTGGCGCATGGGTCTGGCGCTGGAAGGATTCGATCGACCGCAAATGGATGCGCAAGTACGCGCTCGATTGAACGCAGAAACGCTATCAGCTTATTGCTGAGTCTCATATTTCATCGGGCTCAGGGGCAATAAACGGCAAAAGTCGACTTTTTTACTTTTCGCGCTTAATGCCCTGTTCAGGCTTGCTTTCAGAGAAAAGCTGATCGGCAAATTAACCGGGCCCGTCGTCGCCGACAGCGTCCACATACTGCCAGCGACCTTCCGTGCTTTCGTCACGACGGAAGCGGCTCAGCTCATGCAGGCGATCCGCCGGACCGCCGCCCGGCGCTTTGCTGCGCGCCACAAATTCCACGAAGCCCTCTTCGTCAGATGTCGTCCACGCCCGCTTGACCGTGAGGCCAAGCCATTTCACGCCGGAATCGAAGCGCTCCATCTTTTCCGGTCGTGTCGACGCGTGCCAGGTGTCGAGCACGTACTCGCGCAAGCCCAGCGCGTAAGCGCTGTAGCGTGAGCGCATGAGCGCTTCGGGGGTGGGTGCCGCCAGATGCTGCGCGCCCGTGTGATAGCGCCCGCAGCACTGCGGATACCCATGCGGGAGCCCGCATGGACAAGGCGTGACCACGGCCATCGGTTGCTAGGCCCCGCGCAGCTTGGCTTTCAGGGCAACGCTGATTTCCGGACGTTCGGCAAACGGATCGGTCGGGTTGCGCATTTCAATGATGTCGGTCATGCGTGTCGCGACGTTGCCGAGCGCATGCGGATGGCTGAAGATATAGAACTTGTCGTTGTCGATGGCATGGAACACGCGCTCGGCGATCATCGCCGGGGTGATCTTGCCTGAGCTGACGGCCTTGCTGCTTTGCGCCTGCGCCACCATTTGCGACAGCGTCGGACCGGTATCGTTCTTCATGTCGTCCGGACGATTGCGGTGTGAGTTTGCGATGCCGGTCGCCACGAAATACGGGCACAGCACGGCCGCCGTGACCTGATCGGTCACCAGCTTCAAGTCCTGATACAGCGTTTCCGACAGCGTGACGACCGAATGCTTCGACACGTTGTAGACACCCATCGTCGGCGCGGAGAGCATGCCCGCCATCGACGCCGTGTTGCAGATGCAACCACGATAGTCAGGCTCTGCCTTCGCCCGCTCCAGCATCATCGGCGTGAACGCCTTGACGCCGTAAACAACGCCCATGACGTTGACGCCCATGACCCATTCCCAATCCTTGAGCGTGTTCTCCCAGATCAGGCCACCGGAGCCAACACCGGCATTGTTGAACACCCAGTGCGGCGCACCGAACCGGGCCTTGGTGGCGGCGGCCAGCGCTTCGATCTGCTCGTTTTTCGACACGTCCACGCGTTGTGCCAGCACCTGAACGCCAGTCGCAGCGATCTCGGCTGCAGCGGCGTCGAGCGCGCCCTGCTCCACATCAGCCATCACGATGTTGTAACCGCGCGATGCGCCGAGGCGAGCGAATTCGAGGCCGAACCCGGACGCAGCCCCGGTGATGACCAGAGTCTTTACGTTGCTGCTCATACGAGTTTCACCAATTGTTTTCCGAAATTCTTGCCCTTGAGCAGGTCAAAGAAAGCTTGCGGTGCACTGGCCAGACCTTGCGCGACCGACTCGCGGAACTTGAGTTTTCCTGTGGCGACGAGGCCACCGAGTTCGCCCAAACCTTCGGGCCAGTGCTGCATATGTTCCGACACGATGAAGCCCTGAATTTTCAGGCGTGACTGAAGGATCAGCTGCGGCGCCGTCATCGGAATCGGCACGCCGTTGTAACCGGAAATCATGCCGCACAAGGCAATGCGGCCAAACGCGTTCATGCGCAGCATCACGGCGTCCATGATGGTGCCGCCGACGTTTTCGAAGTGGCAATCAATACCTTTTGGCGTCACCGCTTTTAACGCCGCGTAAAAGTCTTTCGGCTCCGGATAGGCTTTGTAATCAATGCAGGCATCAAAGCCCAATTCGTTGACCACATAGGCGCATTTGTCCGGCCCGCCGGCGATGCCAACAACGTGGCAGCCCTTGAGCTTGGCCAGTTGCCCGACCACCGATCCAACCGCGCCGGAAGCGGCATCGACGCACACGGTCTCGCCGGCTTTCGGTTCGCAGATTTTCATGAGGCCATACCAGGCTGTCATACCGGGCATGCCAACGCTGCCGATGTAGGCCGACAACGGAATGTGGGTGGTGTCGACCTTGTTGACATCGCCCTTGCCGGTCGCCGTAGAGTAAAGCTGCCAGCCGCCCATGCCGACGACCTTGTCGCCCACGGCAAACTTCGGATTGCGTGACTCCACGACTTCGCCAACCGTACCGCCGATCATGGTTTCGTTGAGCGGCTGCGGTTGCGCATAGCTCTTGGCGTCGTTCATGCGGCCGCGCATGTAGGGGTCTAGCGACAGGTAGTGATGCTGTACGCGAAGCTGGCCATCTTCGAGCGGCGCAAGCGGCACGTCTTCGAGGCGGAAGTTGGCGGCGGAGGGTTCGCCAGTCGGGCGGGATGCGAGGACGATGCGTTGATTGTTCATGATGGTCGTTCCTGTTTCTAACCGCCGGTGACGGCAGACACGCCGCCATCCACTGCCAGCGTTTGTCCTGTGATGTGTTTGCCCGCGTCCGACGCAAACAGCAGCGCCGCGCCTTTCAAATCTTCATCATCACCAATGCGCAACAACGGCGCATGCTTGGCAATCTCATCGCCACCACCAGCCGCCTGCATGAGGCCCTTGGTCATCTTGCTCGGGAAGAAGCCCGGTGCCAGCGCGTTCACGCGAATGCCATAACGGCCCCATTCGGCAGCCAGCGTTTTGGTGAAGTTGATGACGGCGGCCTTCGACGTGTTGTAAGCGATGGTCTTCATGAACGGCGGATTGCCGCCGAGTCCCGCGATGGACGCCACGTTGATCACGCTGCCCGTCTTTCTCGGAATCATGCTGCCGCGACCGATGGCCTGCGTAAGCACGAAAATGCCGCGGATATTGAGGTTCATCACCTTGTCCCAGGCCTCAATCGGATGGTCCTCCGCTGGCGCGCCCCAGGTTGCGCCTGCATTGTTGACGAGGATGTCCACGTCACCAAGCTGCTTGATCGCTTCACCCGCAAGCGCAAGCGCACCTTCGGTAGTGCCACAGTCCGCCGCAACCGCATACGCCTTGATGCCCGCTGCGCTCAGCTCGGCGACTGCCTCGTCAAGGTCCGCCTGCTTGCGCGACGACAACATGATGGTCGCCCCCGCCTCACCGAGCGACTGTGCAATTTGCAGGCCGAGGCCACGCGATCCGCCGGTAATGAGGGCTCGCTTGCCCGTGAGATCGAACAGCGTCTTGATGTTGCGGGCAGTCATGGTGTGTCCTCCAGAAATGTGTAGATCGTGAAATCGGTGCGACGACGCGTTGCGAATTATTTTTTCCGGTTCTGCAACCAGATGACCAACAGCATGATGCAGCAGCCAATAATCGCGGTGGTCCAGCCCCACGCCATGCTCTGCATGCCAAGGAAGCCGCCGGCAAACATGAGCACGGCACCAATCATGCGCAGGATGTCATCGCGCTTCATCAGAAAGCCTCTACGGACAAATTGGCACAGGTCAGATCGCGCGCGCTGACAACGGCAAGCCAGGCGTCAATCTTCGGCAATTCGTAGTGAAAGAAATACTTCATGGCGGCACGTTTACCTTCGATGAAGGCGCTTTGGCG
>CAYMSY010000031.1:0-15604 GCA_964393195.1 uncultured Alcaligenaceae bacterium
CAGGCAAAATTTTCGCTGATGAGGTAGGAATCGAATTGTTCGGTGCGATTTTCGGGCGGCGCGATTTCCGGACTGGGCTCAACGGTGTGCTTAGCTCCCATGACGCTTGGTGGTGCGACGACAAGAACACTCTGCAAGGCGAATCGTGCGAAACGACCATCGTCGCCGCTTTTGACGAAGCCATTGCTGATCTCGAACAGCGTTACGGAAAGATTGACGAGGTTCAAGGCATTGACGCGCTATCCTGGTCGCGTGCCCACTTCGCCCGCAGCGAACACCGCCCGTTCTCGAACGTGCCCATCCTCAAAAATCTGTTTGAAATCCGCACGCCAACAGCAGGTGATACCTACACCGTGATGGTCGGCAAAGTGCGGTTGCGCGAACCCGATCCCTTTGCCAACGAGTTCGCCGCCAGCATGCGGGCCGTATACGATCTCTCCGTTCCTGAATCCACCGCCGCGACGATCATTTACTCGACAGGACAATCCGGCAACCCTTTTTCGTCACATTACCGCGATCTCGCAGCACGCTGGGGCTCTGGCGGACCTGGCGCATACATTGATCTCAGCCGCTCAAAACCCGCGGGGACACTGGTGTTGCGGGGCAAGCAATGACTTTTCGAGCGCATGCTCGCACAATTTGTGCTTTACTTACTTGAGACTTGCTTGACCGGATCGCGATTGCATCGCAGAACCGCACATCTGACAAAACTTGGTAGATTGATGGCTGGACAATTGTTTGAAATCAGAAGCGCCGGTGATGACCGGCCGCGAACGCAGGAAGGCGTGACATGCTGAATCCAAACACCGTGTATTTCAAGACTGAGGCCGGCATGGGTGAAGTCAAGGCGCGCGCCATGGGCCTGCGCGCGGAATTGCGGCGACTGTTGATCCTGATTGATGGTGCGTCGCCGGTGGGGCGTCTTGCGGCGTTTGTGCGCGGTTCAGAAATTGACTTCCTGATCGCTGAACTGGAGTCCCTGGGACTGATTACTTCGGGAGCAAGCTCCAGCAATGTGCCGACTGTGACCGGCGTGACGGCGGCGCCTCCGGCAACCGTCGCTACAGCGGCCGACCCCAATCTGGAACCCACGGCAGCGCAGATGATGGCAGTACGCCGGACCGCGATTCGCACGTTGCACGACGTACTGGGGCCGGATGCCGACGCTCTGGCCGTGAAGGTCGAACGCTGCAGGGACGCTCAGGAGCTGCGTGTCGCAATCACCGAAATCCGCCTGACGCTGGATCGGCAAATGGGCGCTGCGGTCGGCCAGCAGTTTCTGGACGCAGTGCGTACGGCTGCGGAAGGCACGCGTTAGCCGGCAATACGTCGACTCACCACCTGCGGCATCGCATCGGGTCAGGTGAGTTTGTCTTTGATTCGACCACTCGCCTTGCATTTTCGGTTGTTCGTCGCATTTGCACCTCGTGCCCCGCGTGAATCGTTACGCTTACGGACATGAATACTGCATTCGTTTTATCGTTGCGACCGTCCACGTGGTGCGGCTGGTTGCGTCAGTTGCTGCCCGCGATGATCGCGGTACCAATCCTGTCCGGTTGCGGCCAATCGCATACCACTGACGTAACGGAATCAAAGGTTGCGGCATCCATCGCACTCTCAGACTGTCGCGTCAAGGACTTCGACTCCATCGCGCGTTGTGCCACGGTCTCCGTCCCCGAGGATCATGCCAACCCCGATGGCAAACGCATAGAGATATTCGTAGCCGTACTGCCGGCGCTGGCGAGGCGCCCGGAAGCCGATCCACTGTTCCTGTTTGCCGGCGGCCCCGGACAGGCGGCGTCTGATCTCGGACGCATCGCCAGTGCGTTCGGCGATGTTCGCAAGTTGCGCCCGATTGTGCTGGTTGACCAGCGTGGTACCGGCAAGAGCAGGACACTGACTTGCGACACCGCAGCCGAAGCCAGGGGAAAGGATCCGCTGGTTGAGGCGCTCAACAGCGATGCGGCGAACGTGGAGCGTGAATGGGCGAAATGCCTGTCAACCATCAAGGGAAACGCAGCGACACACCGCACGGACGACTTTATCAACGACCTTGAGCTGATTCGCAAGGGTCTCGGCTACGACCGGATCAACGTCTGGGGCGGCAGCTATGGCTCACGTGTCGCACTGCGCTACATGAAGCGGTTTCCGTCGAGCATCCGCACCGCAGTGGTTGACGGCGTGGCGCCGACCACACTGCGATTGCCCGATGACGCGATGAGCAACAGCGAAGCACAACTCAGGGATGCCATCGGCGCCTGTGCAAGTTCGGACGCGTGTGCAAAAGCGTATCCAAATCTTGGTGGCACACTCGACGCGCTGCTCGCAAAATTGCACGCTGCGCCGCAGACGGTGACTTTCGCGCATCCCGCGAGCGGCAGGCCGTTGACCGGTGCCGTAACCGACCGCACGGTCATTTCATTGCTCTGGCCGCTGCTCTACCAGCCCGAGGCATCGCGCCTGGTTCCGCAGCTGATCCATGCCGCAAACGCCGGCAATTTTGCGCCGCTGGCGGCAACGTCAACCGCCGGAGCAGTCTCCGAGTCCGACATCGCGATCGTGCAGCGTTTCGCAGTCATGTGTGCGGAGGACATGCTTGGCCGTTCGCCGCCCGCAATGCAACGGTTCAAGGCATTGAGCGACATGTTCTATGGTTTTTGCAAGAACCTGCCGCATGGACGCGTCGAGCCTGAATTTTTCGAGCCGACCAGGAGCGACATCCCGACGCTGCTGTTCTCGGGCATGCTGGACCCGGTCACGCCGCCAGCTCAAGGCACGCTCGCGGCGAAAACACTGCCGCAAAGCAAGCACATCATCGTCAGCGGGATGGGGCACATCGTTTCGCCGATGCCCTGCGCTCGCCGCATCATGGGCAAGTTCATCGCAGCAGGAAACATCGCGGCAGCAGCCGATTCCTGCGAAGCGGACATCAACCTGCCCCGACCGCTGTTTTATGTCACCCCGCTGGAGGCTCGCCCATGATTTCGGTTGAAAGCCTCAGCAAACGCTTCACCGTCAGCGAGCGCCGCTCTGCGCTTGCGTTAAGAGCCACAAGCCGCAGTGTCACTGCGGTCGACAACGTGAGCTTTGCGGCAAACGATGGGGAGGTGACCGGACTGCTCGGACCCAATGGTGCTGGCAAGACCACAACACTGCGCATGCTGTCCACGTTGTTGACACCGGACTCCGGCCGCGCCGCGATTGATGGCGCTGATCTGGCCCGCGAGAAAAGTGCAATCCGGCGCACGCTGGGCGTATTGGGTGATGCCAAAGGTCTCTACTGGCGACTGTCAGCGCGCGAGAACATCACTTACTTCGGCAGACTGCACGGTCTCACCGCAGCTGAAGCCGCAGCGCGCGCCGACGCCCTGATTCGGGAGCTTGGCCTTGGCGATCTCGCCGATCGCCCCACACAGGGGTTTTCTCAAGGCGAGCGCATGAAGGTCGCGATAGCGCGCGCGCTGGTGCACAACCCGCAAACGGTACTTCTCGACGAGCCGACCAACGGACTCGACATCATGTCCACCCGTAGCATGCGCGAACTGATTCGCGGCCTGAAAGCGCAGGGCAAATGTGTGCTGTTCTCGTCGCACATCATGCAGGAAGTCGCTGCCTTGTGTGACCGTATCGTCATCATTGCGAAGGGGCATGTAGTGTTTCAGGGTACTCCGGCCGAAGTGCTGCAGGCAACGGGGCTGGCCTCGCTGGAAGACGCCTTCGTGAAGCTGATCGGCAGCGATGAAGGATTGTTCGCATGAGTACGACGTCGCTGTTTTCGCCGTCGCGGCTCGCCGTCGTCGCACGCAAGGAGTTCTCCGACCTGCTGCGTGATCGCAAGAGCGTGTTCTGGGCGCTGTTCGCGGTGGCAATTTCCGGCCCGCTGGTGCTCGGCATTCTGTATTTCGTCACCAAGGCGGTGACCGAACGCGTTGAAAAGACAGTGGCGCCCATCGTCAACGCGCAGTTCGCCCCTGATCTGGTCCGTCATCTCGAGCGTCACGGCATCAAGATTGACGCTGATCCGAAAGATTACGAAGCACGCGTCAAGAGCGGCGATCTTGACGCGGTCATCGTGGTCGACCCGAACTTTGCCGAATCGCTGGCGAATGCCCGCCCGGCACGGATCACGCTGGTCACCGAATCAAGTCGTGATCGGTCCGCTCCGATTGCATCGAGGCTCGCACGCGAGCTGCGCATGTACAGCGATCAGATCGGTAACGAACGTCTGCTGTTGCGCGGCGTTTCGCCGTGGGTCGCGCGGCCGGTGCAGGTCGAGGAGCTGGATCTCTCGACCGCCGAGCAACGTGGCGCGCGCATCCTGCAAATCATGAGTTTCTATGCCCTGTTCGCCGGGCTCATGGGCGCGATCGCGGCGGCGCTCGACGTCACTGCGGGCGAACGCGAGCGGCAAACGCTGGAGCCGCTGCTGACGACACCGGTTTCGACCTCCGAACTCGCACTTGGCAAGTGGCTCGCGGTTAGTGGCGTCAACCTGCTGGCAGTGACCACGTCGTTGCTGGGCTTCTGGTTGACGTTGAAGTTTGTGCCGCTTGACAAGCTTGGGATTCCGTTCAATTTCGGCCTGCGCGAATTTGGCGGCTTCATGTCGGTACTGGTTCCGTTTGCCTTCATGGTACCGGCCGTGTTGCTGGTGTTCGGATCAGCCGGAAAAACGGCAAAGGAAGCACAGAGTTCGCTGTCGATGGGCGTGTCGCTCGTGGGCCTGTTGCCGCTCATGAGCTTCTTCCGCCAAACGCGGGCGCCGTGGTGGGACACCTGGGTGCCGGTCAATGGCCAGTACGCCGTGCTGTCGAAGGTGCTGCGCGCCGAGACGATTCCGCTGCTGGACTGGGTCGCCGTGTGGGCCGTGCCGCCGATCATTTGCATGATCGCGCTCACCGTGTTTGCCAAGCGTCTGGGTGACGAAAAAATGCTTGCCGGAAGGTAACAACTTTTTCATGAAACGGCGTCTAAAAAGGGCTTGAACTGTAAAAATGGCTATAGTCGACTTCGTGCCTTTTTAGCCATTGAGCCCTTTGCAGAAAGGACCTTACTAAAAAGCTGTTGGCATCAACCGCGTTGACTTGTCGCCGCGCTTGCCCTCCGCTCGTGGAACAATGTCCGCTTCGGGCTCTCCCGCCACCGCAGGTTCCGCGTTGAATCCCTTGCTGATACAGGCGCTTCACGACTGGCCGTTCGCCGTATGGCTGCGCTCGGCCCCAGTTGTCTACCCGACGCTGGAAACAATCCACATCATCGCCATTGCGGTCACATTCGGATCGCTGTGGATTGTTGATCTGCGGTTGCTCGGCGTCCGCCTGTTCGGCATGAGTGAAATCGACGCCAGGGTGCTGGCGAAAGCGACGCTGCCCTGGACCGTGCTCGGTTTCATGCTTGCCGCAATGGTCGGCAGCCTGATGTTCCTCGCGCGGGCGAATGACTTCATCAGCAACGGCGCGTTCCTTCTCAAAATGCTGCTGTTATTTGCCGCCGGTACCAACGCGGCCATCCTGCACAGCCGCGGTCCGCTTGACCCGACGAGCGCCGCGACACGCGTGCAAGCCCTCTTTTCGATCGCGCTCTGGATCGTTATCATCGTTTGCGGCCGCTGGATTGCCTACGTGTAATTCCGCCACGCTGCAGACATAAGGAGTCATCATGTTTCGCACCGTTCTTCTGATTTTTTCCACACTCATCGCTACCGCCGCGCTTGCACATCATGGCTGGAGCAGCTTCGACGAAACGAAGCCAATTTACCTGGAGGGTGTTGTCAAGAGCGTAAAGTGGCAAAACCCGCACGCGGAGGTGATGCTGGAAGTCAATGGAGCGGCTGCCCCGGCAGCACTCACGCGATTCACCATTCCGAAACAATCCGCCAATGTCGACGCGGTCACCGTCCTGGGCACGGCAAAGGCACCGACACGCAAGGACAAGGTGTGGGAAATCGAGTTCGCGCCCATCACCCGCATGGACGCGTGGAAAGTTGCGCCGATCAAGGTCGGTGAAAAAATTGCCGTGGTTGGCTACACCTTCAAGGACGAGAAAGGCGAAGCCATACTTCGTGTTGAGTTCTTGATCGGCAACGGCAAGGTCACGCCCCTGCGCTCGTCGCCGCAGTGATGACACGCTCGCCGCCCATTCAGGTCATTGCCACATTGCTGCCCCGGCTGTAACGCCGCTCCCTATAATTTCCCGCTTGTTCAATGAATATCGCGTGAGGCGCGCCTCTCGTGAGGTGTCGCTTTGCCTGCTTTTTCACTACTGCCCCCGGTCCCACGCAATGGCGAACGCGCGCAGGTCGCACGGCCCGCCGGCAGCGGCACTGCGCTCGCACTTGCGCGGCTCGCCCGCTCACTGCACGAAGCAAAGCGCACGCTGATCGTCACCTGTGCCGACGCGCAGGACGTGCACCAACTCTCGCTTGAAATCGCATGGTTTGATCCGGCGTTGCGGGTGCGCGAATTTTCTGATTGGGAGACGCTGCCTTACGATCACTTTTCGCCGCATCCTGATCTCGTCAGTGACCGTCTGAAGGCGCTTTACGCGCTGGCAACGAATGCCTGCGATGTGATGATCGTCGCGGCGACCACGGCAACGCAGAAGCTGGCGCCGCGCAGCTACATTGCAGCACGCACGTTTGCGCTCAAGAAGGCCCAGAAGCTTGACGTGGACAAACTGCGCCAACAGATGACGCTGGGCGGTTACACGCATGTCACGCAGGTCGTGTCGCAAGGGGAATTCGCTGTACGCGGCGGCATCATTGACATCTTCCCGACCGGTGGCACGCTGCCGGTACGCCTCGATCTGTTCGATGACGAAATCGAATCGATCAAGGCATTCGAGCCGGATACGCAACGCACGCTGTACCCGGTCAATGAACTGTCCCTGCTGCCGGCGCGCGAGTTCCCGACAGACGAAGCGGGCCGTACGCAGTTTCGTCAACGCTTCCGCGAAGTCTTTGAGGGTGATCCGTCGAAGTCTGCCGTCTACAAGGATGTTTCCAACGGGATATTTCCGGGCGGCATCGAGTTCTACCTGCCGCTGTTCTTCGATTCGGCGGAAACCCTGTTTGATCATGCGCCGACGGATTCCGTCTTTGCCATGCTCGGTGACGTTCATGGCGTTCTTACGGACTTCGAAAAGGAAACACGCGAACGCTGGGGTTTGCTGCGTGGCGACAGCGCGCGACCGCTACTTGAGCCTGATTCGCTGTATCTCGGTCGCGACGACTTTCTGCACGCGCTCAAGGACTATGCGCGCTTCGAATTGAAAGCCGGTGATTCCGAAGTTGCTCGTCGCGTGCCGCCGCTTGAGATTGACCGCCGCAAGGAGCGCCCGCTCGGTCCGCTGGCAGATTTTCTGGCCAACGCGACACAAAGCAGCGGGCGCGTGCTGTTGTGTGCCGAGAGTGCCGGTCGCCTGCAAACGATGCAGGAAATGTTCGTTGAGCATGGCCTGACGCCGCACAAGGTCGACGACTTCGCGGCTTTCATTTCTGCCAGTGAACCATTCTGCATCGCGCCCGCGCCACTGTTCGCGGGCACGATTCTGGTCGAAGAAAAACTCTCCTTCGTCACCGAGGCGGAGCTTTACCCAAGCACGACGCGCTCGGCGCGGCGCAAGCGCGCGAAGACGACCAATGTCGACTCGATGCTCAAGGACTTGTCGGAAGTCCGCGTGGGCGATCCAGTCGTGCACGAGGAGCACGGCATCGGTCGCTACCTGGGTCTCGTGTCGCTCGACTTGGGCGATGGTCCGACCGAGTTTCTGCATCTGCAATACGCAGCGGATGCCAAGCTCTATGTCCCCGTTTCAAACCTGCACCTGATTTCACGTTACAGCGGAACGTCGCCCGAGCATGCGCCTTTGCATACCCTGGGCTCCGGCCAGTGGGAAAAAGCGAAGAAGAAGGCCGCGCAACAGGCACGGGACACAGCGGCCGAACTTCTCAACATCTATGCCCAACGTGCAGCACGCACGGGCCATGCGTTCAAGATTGACTGGAGCGATTACGAAACGTTTGCCAGCGGTTTCGGCTTTGAAGAAACGCCCGATCAGAGTGCTGCGATCCAGGCCGTCATTCAGGATCTGGTGGCCGCAAAACCGATGGATCGCCTGGTCTGCGGTGACGTGGGGTTCGGCAAAACGGAGGTGGCATTACGCGCCGCTTTTGTTGCGCTCATGGGCGGCAAGCAGGTGGCCATTCTGGTGCCGACGACGTTGCTCACCGAGCAGCACTACAACACGTTCAAAGATCGCTTTGCGCCGTGGCCCCTGCGTATCGAGGAGTTGTCGCGATTCCGCTCCGCGAAGGAGGTCAAGGCAACACTTGAAGCGATGGCCGAAGGCAAGGTTGATCTCGTGATCGGCACCCACAAGCTGATCCAGCCCGACATCAAATTCAAGAATCTCGGCCTCGTGATCATCGACGAGGAGCATCGCTTCGGGGTCCGGCAGAAGGAGCAGCTCAAGAAGTTGCGCGCTGAAGTAGATGTGCTCACGCTTACCGCCACACCCATCCCGCGCACGCTCGCGATGAGCCTCGAAGGCATCCGTGATTTCAGCGTGATTGCCACTGCGCCGCAGAAACGCCTTGCCATCAAGACCTTCGTCGCCAAAGGGGGTGACGGCATCATCCGCGAAGCCATCCTGCGTGAGCTCAAGCGTGGCGGTCAGGTGTATTTCCTGCACAACGAAATCGAGACCATCGAGAACATGCGTGAGCGGCTGGAGGCCATCGTGCCCGAACCCCGCGTGCGTGTGGGCCACGGCCAGATGGGTGCGCATGAGCTTGAGGGCGTGATGCGCGACTTCTATCAGCAGCGCTTCCAGATTCTGCTCTGCTCGACCATCATCGAGACCGGTATTGACGTAGCCAATGCCAACACCATCCTCATCAACCGTGCAGACAAATTTGGCCTTGCACAGCTGCATCAGCTGCGCGGTCGCGTCGGGCGTTCGCATCATCAGGCTTACGCATATCTGCTCATTCCGGGTGAAGATGCAATCAGTGCCGATGCAAAAAAACGGCTGGAAGCGATCACCCAACTCGAAGACCTGGGTGCGGGCTTTTATCTCTCGATGCATGATCTGGAAATTCGCGGTGCCGGCGAAGTGCTCGGCGACAACCAGTCCGGCGAAATGCAGGAGATTGGTTTTTCGCTGTACAGCGAAATGCTCAATCAGGCCGTACGTGCGCTGAAGGCAGGGCGTGAACCTGATCTTGATGAACCGCTCGGCGTGACCACCGAAGTCAACCTTCACACGCCCGCGCTGCTGCCGGATGACTACTGCGCTGGTGTGCACGAACGGCTCGTGATCTACAAGCGCCTCGCCAACTGTGAAGACGAGGATGCGCTGGAAGATCTGAAGGAAGAACTGATCGACCGCTTCGGCCTGTTGCCGTCACCGACGGAATCGCTGGTCGCGGCACATCAGTTGCGCATCGCGGGCAAATCACTCGGCGTGAAAAAGATCGATAGCGCGCCGGAGCGCACCATCATCTCGTTCAAACCGAAACCGAGTTTTGAACCGATCAAGCTGATTCAACTGATCCAGAAAGACGGTCGCTATCGCCTTCATGGTCAGGACAAGGTGAAGATTGAACGTCCCGTACCCGCGCTCAACGAGCGCACACGCATGGTGCGTGAGTTCTTTCACGCACTGCGCTAAACCAGCAGAAAAATCGTTTCACCGCCGGTATTAAAAAACGCGACGTTTGCTGCTACGCTCGCGCTTCAATTGACGGTCGTCTACCGTCACGTCATCGGGAACAAAGATCCGTCAGGATCGGGGGAACGTCATGATTATTTGGGGTGCCATTTGGGGAGCGCTGATCAGCGTACTCGTGTCGCGGCATAGCGGCGACTGGGAATGGATCGTCGGGGCAATACTGGGATCACTCGCAGGCTGGACGCTGCGCAGATCCGTGCGTAACGAGGTCGCGCGGCTGGCAAGACTTCAAGCAACAAGCGTGACACCGTCAATCGTCACACCGACAGCGAAAACCGACACACCCGGAGCGATTGCTGACCGCGCCGCGCCGACGGCGTCGGTCCAGTCCGGTCCGGTGGCGTCTGACACGCCCGTGCCTTCCGTATCTGCGACCGGTGATCCGGCGAGTTCTGTACCAAATACAGTGCCAACAGCACCGGTGCCTGCCGCCCCCGGCACGATCGACCTGATGATAGAACGCGCGTTGGCCGCACCACCTAAGCCTTCGTTCGATGTCGCTGCGCCCCCGGTTGCGCCCGCTACACCAAAAGCGCCGCCGACCCCGAACCTGATCGAATCGCTTGTCGCGCGAGCGAAGGACTGGCTGCTCGGCGGCAATACCGTCGCTCGTGTAGGCGCCATCGTGCTCTTCATCGGTCTATCGTTTCTGGCCAAATGGGCCGCCGACAACGCACTGTTTCCGCCGGAAGCGCGGCTCGCCGCTATCGGACTGGTTGGCATCGCCCTGCTGGTTCAGGGTTTTCGTCTGATGCGCGCCGACGCGGGTGATGACGCGAGCACGGTCCGTACCAACTATGCGTTGCTGCTTCAGGGCGCCGGCGTCGCCGTGCTCTACCTGACAGTCTTCGCCGCGTTCAAGCTGTACGCCATGATCCCGCCGCTCTCGGCATTCGCTCTCATGGCCCTGGTCTGTGCGCTGTCGACACTGCTTGCCTTGCTGGCTAATGCGCAATCGCTGGCGCTGGTCGGCTTCGCCGGTGCCTTTGCTACGCCAATTCTGATCTCGACCGGACAGGGCAATCATGTGGCGCTATTCAGCTACTACCTGCTGCTGAACCTTGCGATTGGCGTCGTCGCCTGGCTGCGGGCCTGGCGCGCGCTCAATCTGCTGGGCTTCCTGTCGACATTCATTGTGGCCACGCTATGGGGCGCGCTCAAGTACGCGCCCGAACACTACGCCAGCACCCAGCCCTTCCTGTTTGCGTTCTTCGTGATTTATGTCGTCATTGGCCTCGCCTATGCCTTACGTCACTCCGAAGAAAAGGGGCACACGCTGGACGGAATGCTTGTATTCGGCACGCCCATCGTTGCGTTTGCGTTGCAGACGCAACTGGTGGCGCATATCGAATACGGTGCTGCCATTTCGTCAGTCATCCTGAGCTTTATTTATGTGCTGCTGGCCTATGCCATGCGCGCCCGCAACCATCCGCTGGCACACTGGCTCATGCTGAGTTACGCCGCGCTGGCCCTGATCTTCGCGACCCTGGCCGTGCCGCTGGCCGTTGACGGCAAGCTCACGGCGGCCATCTGGGCAATCGAGGGGGCAGGCGTGTTCTGGCTCGCAACGCGCCAGAAACGATGGATGGGACAGGCATTCGGCGCTGCCATGCAACTGCTGGCAGCGGCAGCCTTCACGGCGGCCTACGATCATCATGTGCCCGCTGTCCGCGCCTTCGCGAACAGCCATTTCGTTGGTACGCTGATGCTGGCGCTTGGCGGTCTGGCCGTTTCGTGGTGGGCCTATGCTTCATCGCGCGATCAGCATCGACATGCCAGCGAAGAAGGCACGAGTCAGGACGACAAGACCACGCTCGACACGACGCTGATTGACGCGACAAGCGTACTTTTTTTCCTCGTCGGTTTTGCCTGGGCTTTGTTTGGCCTGTGGACGGAAGTGCTTTCCAGCGCGCTGTCACTGCGTGACGTGACGCGCTTCGGCTGGCTGACTTTCAGCTTCGTTGCGTTGAGTTTCTGTGCCTTCCTCGCATGGAAGCGTACGGGCTGGACGAGCGCACGTTTCCCGGTCATCGTGGTGCTGCCATTCCTGATCCTGTGTGCGGCCATTCATCTGGTCATGAATACGCGGGCGAGCCTCTACTTCGACCTGTTGCTGTGGCCGATCTGCTTTGCGCTGCACCTTGTGATGCTGCGTGGCGTCGACGCCCTGTCACCGCAGCGCTGGTGGCGCATCGTGCATGCGGGCAACACGCTGCTGCTGATCCTGCTGATCGGCGGATTCCTTCACCGCGTGGTCAACGCAGCAGGGCTGCAACATACTGACTGGGCTGCCGTCATTCTGCTGCTCGCCAGCGCAGTGGTCATGATTGTGCTGGCATCGGGACGAGTATGGTCGGGGTCACCCACCGGCTGGCCACTTGACCGCTTTCAACGCGAATATGCGGTGCATGCCGGCCTTGGTGTAGCCATGTTGACGACGTTCGGCGCGCTGATTGTGGCTTGTACTGCGCGCGGCGATGCATCGCCGCTGCCTTACCTCCCGCTGCTCAATCCAGTGGATCTCTGCGCCTTTGTAGCGCTTGCGAGCGTGGCGCTTTGGTTCAAGCAACTGCGAGCAACGGACCTTGTGGATGCAGGGTCGCCATTGCGCAGCGGTGTTGCATTGGGCGTGCTCGCCTTCGCCGCATTCATCGTGGTCAACACGGTGTGGCTGCGTTTTGCGCATCACTTCCGTGGCATCGCCTGGAACAGCAGCGCGCTGGCTGATTCGTTCTTTGTGCAGGCGGGGTATTCGATGTTGTGGACGCTGCTTGGTGTCGCAGCAATGGTGTGGGCGCATCGCAAGGTGCAGCGTGCGGTATGGCAGGCGGGCGCCGCGTTGTTGGCGCTCACGGTGGTCAAGCTGCTGGTCGTGGATCTGGAAAATTCCGGAGGCGGCGAACGCATCGTTGCTTTCATCGGCGTTGGCATTTTGATGGTCGTGGTCGGCTATTTCGCACCGATGCCGCCGGCAGCGGCAAAAGCGGAAAAACTCGCAGCAACGGAGGTTGAACGTGAACAAGCTTAATGTTGTGAAAAATAGTCTGATCAATTCCGCATTAGCCGGATTTGTTGCCGCAGCCTGCTTTGCCACAGCCTTCGCGCAGACGGCTGGCGACTTTGCTGCACGCGCGGATGTCGTGGTGCCTGTGGGCACCCCGGTCGTCCGCACGGCACTGCCGGGATCGTCGATTGCCGCACTGCGCAGCGCCAATGGCGGTGACCTGCGCGTGTTCAACGGCAGTGGCATGTCGCTGCCGCATGCGCTCGTCGACGCGGCGACCGAGGCACAAACTCGACCAGATACGCCGGGACAGCGGCTGCTCGCGCTGCCAATCTATGCAGCGACCTCAACCGCAGCCAGCACACCGACCCTGCGCATTGAAGAGGGTCCGACACGGCGGGTGATCGAGTACGGCGCGGCAAAACCGGCTACTGGCGTTAAACAGGAGCCACGCGGACTGCTGTTCGACACCCGAAAAATAGACACCGACGTGCGCGCGCTTGAGCTTGAAGGCGCACTGCCCAATGCGACCATCGTCAAGGTATCGCTCGATGTCAGCACGGACCTCAAGTCGTGGCGCACGCTCATCAGCGACGCGCCGGTGTTTGACTTCGGCAACGACGGGCCGGCCAACCGCCGCATCAACTTGCCCGCCGCCCAGAAATTTACGGACCACTACATTCGCATGACGTGGAATGCGCCCGGCGTGTTGCCGGTGACCGCCATGCAGACGGTCGGCGCGGGTTCGGCCAGAACCATCCCGCCGGCGTCGCTTGAACTCGGGGCTCCGTCCAGCACGACCAGCGATGCCGCCGAATGGACGTTGCCGTCGGGCCTGCGGGTGTCGGGCCTGCGCCTGCAGACGGGTGCGAACAACGCGCTGATGCCGGTCCGTGTGCTCACGCGGGCACGCGCCGGTGACCCGTGGCAGTCCGTGGCAAGTACCGTGGTGTATCGGCTCGCGGGCGCCGACGGCGTCGTTGGCGTCAATCCCTCGCTTGCGATCAATGCCACGCTTTCGCCGCAGCTTCGCGTTGAAGCGCTGCGTGGTTACAGCCTTGCCGGCGTGCCGCTGACGCTTACCGTGGAACATCCACCACTGCACGTGCTGTTCGTTGCAACGGGCAACGGTCCATTCACCGTTGCGACCGGCAAGGCAGGACTCGACACTGCGGCGCTGCCGGTGTCAACCTTGATACCCAATTACAAGTCCGGCGCGGAGTTCGCTTTGCCCGTCATTCAGGCCACGCCCGCCGCAGGTGCCGCCACCGCCAGCAGCGGCGCAGCGGACTCGCTGGCAACGCTGTTCAATCGTTCAACCATGCTGTGGGCCGTGCTGGGACTCGCCGTTATCGTGCTGGCCGGGCTCGCGGTGTCGTTGCTGCGCTCTCCGGTGAAGAAATAGCACGACGTTTTCGGACAAATTTTTACTATCAGCTTTTTATTTAATCGCTTATTTAACGGGGCATGGATGCTTATTTGGCTATAAGTCGACTTTTGGCAAAAATTCTGCTTTAGCCCATATTGAACGGGCTTTTTCGTGAAAAGCTGTAAGAAAAATTACGCATCTTCACCCACACCAATCGGCGCCGGCGCCTTCAGCAAAATATGGGCAAAGAGTCGCTCGTAGGCGGGATCAGGCGGATATTTGCCGGTCAGGGGATCGCGATTGGCGGCGAATGCTTCGTCAAGCTGACGCCACTCTTCCGCGCCGAGCCAGCGCTCCGCCTCCGGCAGAATAACCGTCTCTTCGAGATGCATGTGCTCCATGTAGAACTTCACGTAGCGCAAGCAGGCGCCTTCAAACGCGCCACGCCGCGTCTCGCCCAGCAGCTCCCACGCCAGCAGCAAGTGCTGCAGCTCGCGAATGGCCGCCTCACCGCGCGCATGATCGCGGTCCAGCCGTTGCACGGCCTCCGCCACCTCGTGCGATGCCCTGACCACCTTCGGGAACAGTAGCTCCGTCTCTTTCGGGTGATGCAGGCGTTCGGGGAACTCGTCGACATAAAACAACATCGCACGCAGCACCGAAAAATAAGTCTCCGAATCCTTCTTAGGGCCGCGCTCCACCATCAACAAAAGCGATCGCAGCATCGCTCCCAGCGCAGCATGCTCCTCGCGAATGATGCGCAGGCTTTCGTGTGTCATGTCGGTCTCCGCCAATTTGTAGTGGTCGCGAGGTTCGCATGACGACGCGGTATCAACCTTGACGTGGGTCAGTGTCCGCAAAGATCGCGGACGCACATGCAGGTGTTACAGCGCGAGCTCGTAGCTCTTCTCGCCCAGTACCGTGCTTTTCTGGCGCAAGTCGATCCGCAGGCGTTTTGCAGTCTGGTCATATGCAAACGGCTGTTTGGAAAACACATCGCGCATGTCTACCGGTGCAGCACCGATGAACCGCGTCAGGGCTTCGCCGGAGAGACTGCGACGGCGAGCCTCTATCGTCAGCCGCGTCGCTGCGGCGAGATTGCGCAGGTCGGCAACACGCACGCCGTAATCGCGGTACATCGGCGCCGAAATAACCACAACAATTCGGCCAACAGGGTTGCGGACAAACGGTAAGCAAAGGTATTCCCAATCGCCCAACGTGTTACATGCCTGTGTCAAGCTTGGCCATTCAATCAGGGCAACTGGTTCGCCACGTGCGCCGGACAGCACCACCTGTTGATTCTGCAGATTGGCAGCAGCCACGCGATTCAGCGTGTCATTGACGTCGAACGTGAGCTTTGCTCCACGCTCCATTGTGCGCATGAGAAATCCGGGCTCGCCCTGACCCGCCATCTGCGTCAGCGGCGGCGCGGTCGGCAACGTCTTCATCATCCGCGATGTCATCAACCACTCCATCAGCATCGATTCCGCGACGGCCTG
>CAYMSY010000032.1:0-15472 GCA_964393195.1 uncultured Alcaligenaceae bacterium
GTACATGCGCGGCGTCAATCGCGGCAGCGCAGGATTGTTCGTGGAGTCCGGCGCAGCCGTGCTTTTGCTCGACCGGCGACACTGATTTTTGCCATCAGCTTTACAGCGCGATAACCGTCCAATAAGGGCTCAGTACGTGAAAACGAATCTAGTCGACTTTGACCGTTTCGCGCCATGAAGCCCTGCTAAATGGCGCTTCCGTGAAGAAGCTGAATGCCCTAAAAAAGCAAAACAGGTAGCGCCGCAGCACCGCACAGAACCATCCCGATGTCCGGCACTTAAGCGGTCAGAGCCGGCGAATCGGCCGCTTCCGCCAGACAAAACGGTAGTACGCCGCCTGCATCGCCAGCATCGCGAGGAAGGCAACCGGATACGCGGCCCAGATGCCGTTCAGTCCGTACTGCCCGCTCAACACCCAGGCCACGGGTACCTGAATGCCGCCGATGGCAAACATCGAAATGGCGGTCGGCACCAGCACCGTTCCGCTTGCGCGCATGAGGCCCGAGAGCACCATGGACATGCCCATGATCACGCTGCTCCAGAGCATGATGTGCAGCAGCGTCTGCGCGACCTCGACCACGGCCGCATCGGTGATGAACAGCCCGATGATGTGCCGCGAAAACAGGTAACCGAGCAACACCATCGAGCCGGTGAGCACGAGGTTTAGCATGATGCCGGTCCAGGCGATTTTGCCGAGCGTATGCACACGACCGGCGCCGATCGCCTGTGCGCCGAGGATGGACGCCGTGATCGCAATCGAGATCGCTGGAAACTGCACGTAGGACACAACCTGATTCACCGCGCCGTACGCCGCCGTTGCCTGCGAGCCGAAGCGGTTGACGAGAAACAGGACCGCCACTTCCGACAGCGAGATCGTGATCATCGAAAGCGCGGTCGGCAGTCCGATCATCAGCACTTTGGCGAGGATCTTGCGATCGATGTGCAGATGCTTGCGGAACGCCGCGTCGGGCGCCAGCACATGCCGCTTGCGCAGCAAATACCAGGCTGTCCAGCCGAGCGCCACGAAGTACGACACGACGGCCGCATAGGCGCCGCTCGCCACGCCCAGATGTGGCAAGCCGCCCCAGCCCTGAATCAGTGCCGGTGTCACGATCAGGCCGACGATGGTGGAAATCAGCAAGGTTTTCAGTGGCGTGGTGGTGTCGCCGACCCCGCGCAGCATTGAGGTGATCAGCAGAAACAGGAAGATGCCCGGCGCCGCGATCAGCACGATGCGCGCATACGCCGTCGCCCCCGGCAGGATGTCCGCCGGTGTGCCGAGCATGACCAGCAGCGGTTCCGTAAAAGCGCCGCCGAACACGGCCACGACGATCCCGGCGAGCGCGCCGACCGACAGCGTGGTACCGGCAATCGCCTTGACCCGCGCCGGCTCTTTCGCGCCCCAGGCCTGGCCGATCAACACCGCCGCGCCGGAGCCGAGCCCGATCATGAAGGCGATCAGGAAAAACAGCACGGGAAAGAACGCCGAGACGGCGGCCATCGCGCTGACACCGAGCATCTGCCCGAGGTAGATGTTGTTGACCGTACCCGAGAGCGCCTGCAGGATGTTGCTGACGATCATCGGACCGAGGAAGACCAGATAGGTCCACCACAGGCCTTTGGCGGGTGCCGCTTTGGCAGCGAGCGCGGCGCTCGCGGACGTCGCGATCTTTGTCGTGGACAGTTGTGCGTCGGGCGATTCGGTATCGCCGACAGCGGTTTGGTTGTGGCTAGTCATTGCTTTTCCGTCAAGCACCGATCAGGCCCAGAAGGCGTCGGCGAGAATCTTTTTCAGGTGCGCCTGAACATCGGCGGGCCACTCGGCAATCAGCGCCTCGAAGCCCGCCTGATCGCCGGCAAACAGCGCGCGGCTCGCTTCCTCAAAATTCGGCTCATGTCCGGCCATCGTTGACATGAACTTGTAGCCCACGGCGCTGGCATGACGCACACGGTCCTTGACCTCGGATGAGCGGCGCGCGACCTCGACCAGCTTGCGCAGCGCCACCGACGCGCCTCCGGGCTGGCTCGCCAGCCATTCCCAATGTCGTGGCAACAGCGTGACCTCGCGTGCCACCACGCCCAGCTTCGGGCGACCGGGGCCGCGCGGCGCACCGGTGGCCGCCTCCGAATTGTCCGTGCCAGCGGCCGGTTCGGCGGATTGCTGCGACGATGGCGCCAGCGCTTTTGCCTGCACCAGCTGCTCAAAGCGTGCCGCGAACACCTCCGGCGTTCCGCGCCAGTCGAGTTCAATCACTTCGCTCGTCGCGTCGTCAAACACCAGCACCGGCGCCGGGTTGACCAGGCTTGCGCCGCGATCAACGGCGGCTTTGGCAGCGACGGCAACGTCACGCAGCGGCCCACTGGCAATGCATTGACTGCCTTCAAACGCGGTGCTCGGCGTACTTTCCCAATTCATAAATTACCCGTACAAAAATCAATCCACAAATTATACCCGGTTTTTAATTGGTCAGCCAATTTAACCCGGATAAATATCACGAATAACTAGGCAAACCAGACGGTTAGGTGGGTAAATCTTCATTACAGCTCTTCAGCAAAAACCGCATTGGCAAGCGGCTAACCAGCAAATATTGCATAAAGTCGATTATTTGCATAATTGGCATGTAAGTCGCATTCAAACGTCATTCAATGAAAAAGCTGTTGATGGAAATTCCGAATTTCTTGACGTATGGAGGAACCGATTGATACGACAATGACCGTCGATACAGAACAACCCGTTACCCACACAAGGAGTCCACATGAAGTCCACGCCACGCAAGACGCTGCTATTCACTGCCATTGGCGCCACCACGCTGGCCGCCGGCATCCTGTTCGCGCAAAACCCCGGCCTCACGCGCACGCTCGTGGGCAAGGCGGACGTGTCGGTGCCCGGACGCGAAGCGGTGGTCGCGCGGGTTGAGGTTGCGCCGGGTGCCAAGGCCGGGCGGCACACGCATCCGGGCGACGAAATCAGCTATGTGCTCGAGGGTGAAGCGACGCTTCTCGTCGATGGCCAGCCCGCACGCACGGTCAAGGCCGGTGAGTCATTTGTAATTCCGGCCGGCGTCATCCACGACGCACACAACAACGGCACGGCCCCAACCAAGCTGGTCGGCGTCTACGTCGTCGAAAAAGGCAAACCGCTGGCCTCGCCGGCGCCCTGATCTAGGGCGTCACTGCGGGCCAGGCGGAGAGCGCCCGCGCCGACTCGAAGCGGCGCGCCTGCCCCGTCACCGGATCGCGAAACGCGATGGACTTCGCGAGCAACTGCAGCGGAGCACGGAAACTGTCCGGCTCCGCTTCTGCGGTCGCGGCCTGCAGCACCGGATAAATGCGATCGTTCATGATGGGTACACCGAGCCCCGCCATGTGCGCCCGCAACTGGTGTTTCTGGCCGGTGAGCGGCGTTAGCTGATAGCGGGCCAGAGCGCCGGCCGATTCGAGCACGCTGATCTCCGTCTCGGCATTGGCCTCGCCCTCGACCTCACGCATCTGCATGAAGGCGTCACTCTCGACCAGCCGATTGCGAACGGTCACAGGCCACGCCAGGTCGGCGCGCCACGGCGCTATCGCCTCATAACGTTTGTCGACCGTCCGCTCACGAAACAGGCGCTGATAGGCATCACGTGTATCGGGCCGAACCGTAAACAGCACCAACCCGGCAGTGTCGCGATCAATGCGATGCATGGGCGCCAGCGTGTCGATGCCGAGCTTTCGTTTCAGGCGCACCAGCAGCGTCTCCTGTACATAACGCCCGGCCGGCACCACCGGCAAAAAATGTGGTTTGTCAGCGACGACGAGCAGATCGTCCTGAAACAGCAACGTCTCCTCGAAAGGAATTTGCGGTTCGTCGGCGACGCTGCGGTAGTAGAAAACGCGGCCGTGGGGTCGATAGGACGCGTCGGGCGCCAGCGCAGCGCCGCTTTCATCGACAACGCTGCCGTCGACCATGCGCTGCCGCCAGCCAGCGTGCGTCACAGCAGGAAACTGCTGGGACAGGAAATCAAGCACCGTTGGCCATGCACCGGGCGGCAATGCCACCACACTTGCGCCCAGCCCCTCCCGATCCGGTGGACGCAATGACGACGGCGGCCTAGCCCGCCGCATCGAGCCGTCGCGCCCGCGCGATGCGCCATTCGCCGTCGGGCTCACCTTCGTAAACCTGCTCAAGTGTGGTCGCGGTTTCGCGCAGCTTCGTGTCTAGCGCAATGCGGTTGTCGAACACGAAACATTCGCCTTCCCAGTCCTGTTCGGCATCCGGCATTGACTGAAAGTAATTCAGGATGCCGCCCTCAAGCTGATAAACGTCCAGCCCCAGGCTCGCCATCCACGCGCCCGACTTTTCGCAGCGGATACCGCCGGTGCAATACATGGCAACGCGTTTTCCGGCCGCTTTCCACTCCGGCGCATGTTGTTCGACATATTTCGGAAAATCACGGAAGTGCGGCACCTGTGGGTCGATTGCCGACCTGAATCGTCCCAGCCGGTACTCAAAACTGTTGCGGTTATCAATGACGACCACGTCGTCACGCACAATCAGCTCGCGCCAGGCCTGCGGGCTCAGGTTGTGTGAGGCATCCCCGCCTGCGCTGGCCGCGCTGACGCCGTCGACACCAAACGCCACGATCTCCTTCTTGCGATGCACCTTCATGCGCGCAAACGGCGGCGTCTGGCAGGCGCTGCGCTTGAACAGCATGGACGCAAAACACCCGCCGAAAGCCGCGTCCGACCGCAGCGCCTGCTCGAACGCCGCGACCGATGAAACAGGGCCGGCAACGACACCGTTGATCCCCTCCTCCGCCACCAGAATGCTGCCACCCAGCGCCGTCGTCAGTTCGCGCAGTCGCGCCGCGACCGCTTCGGGATCGTGCAGCGCGACGAAAGCATAAAAGGCGCTGTGACACAGTGGATCGCCAGATGGATCGCGACGGGGCTTGATCGGAGCGGGGCTGAGTTTCTCGGACATGGTGGCTGAATTGTCGCAAGAATCGTTTGCGATGCCGGAATGCACGCGAAGTGCTAACGTTCCATACACAAACCGGAAGGCAAAATCTTGGCAACACCCAACTACGGATTCGAGAAACGTCAGAAAGAGCTGGCGAAAAAGCGAAAAAAAGAAGAAAAACTCAAGCAAAAGCAGGCTGAGCGCGAAGCTGCGAGCGGCACAACCGCCCCAGCCACGGATGAGGACAGTGACGAAGCTGCGGCGCCTGATGCCGGCAGCGCACCGCCGCAGCCCTGACGCTACGGATTACTTCGGCAACCAGCCGAGACCTTTTGCGTGCAGGCTCTGCACGTAAAGCCGGTCCTTCGTTTCCGTGACGGCTGTCGTTTCCGGATAAGCGCCGGTCGGATCCTGCAGATCCGCAACCACTTTGCCGTCTTCGGTAAACGCGATCACGTGTCCGTACGCCTTCGGGATCGGCCACATGGCGCGCGGCAGACGTAATGTGACTTTTCGCATGAATGGCTTGCCTGCGAGGTTGTCGATGGTCGGATTTCGCGGCTTGGCAAACCCGAGCCAGATCTTTCCGTCCAGACCGCGCATCAGGTTATCCGGGTAGCCCGGTAAATTGTCAAACAGCACGCGCGCGCTCGGGTTGGGCCGGTTTACATCGATATCGCTCGCGGCAACCGAAATCTTCCACACGCGGTACTTGCCTGTCTCGTTGACGAACAATGTCTGCTCATCCTGGCTAAGGGCAACGCCGTTGGCAAAGCTCAGGCCGCGAGCGACGATGCGGGTCACTTTGGTCGCTGGATCGTATTCAAGAATGCGCCCGGTGCTGGCCTGTTCAAGAATATCGAGCACACTGGCCTCGAACGTCCCGCCCCACTGCGCCGGGGCAAAACGGGTCGAGGCGTCGCTCAAGTACATCTTGCCGCTCGCGGCGACCACGACGGCATCGGCATAGCGAATCGGATCCTTGCCCACCTTGTCGCTGAGCACGATGATCTTTTTGTCCGCACTGATAGCCAGCAGGCCTTTCACTGCATCTGCGGCGATCAGATTGCCCGCCGCATCAAAGTCAAAACCGAGCACCCGGCCACCGGTGTTGGCGAACACCTCCTGCTGACTGCCATCGGCATTCATGCGCAGGATGTTGCCGCTCGCCACGGTGGTGTAGAGCTTGCCGTCCTTGCCGAACGCGATGTGCTCCGGCCCCTCCTCCGCGCCCAGCGAAATCATCTTCAATCCCGCCAGTTTTGTATTGACCGCGTGTGGCCCGACATAGCCCGGAGCCGCCGGTGCGCTCCAGCTGACCGGTTCAATCGGAACCGGCCACAACGACAGGTAGGCGGCAAGCGCCAACAACAGCAGGACGACAGCCGACAGCGCTTTCTTCATACGATTCCTCCACCCTTCGCACGTGCGCCCCGGCTACGAATGGCAAGAGGCAGCGCGCGGCGAACCGTATCACAGGCAGGGGCGCTGGTGTCAACCCACGCGTGCCGGTGCCTGTGCGTAGCGCCTATGCACGCACGAAGCGCCCGTTTTGAAAATCGTTGACCGCCTGCATGATCTCGTCGCGGGTGTTCATCACAAACGGGCCATAGCCAACGACCGGTTCGTTGAGCGGTTCACCGTTCAGGATCAGCACGGTCGCGTCGGCATCCACTGCCTCAAGGCTCGCCTCGGTGCCGTCCCGATCAAGGATCACCAGCGCCGGCGACGAGACCGTCTGCGATTCATTGACCCGAACGCTGCCCTTGAGCACAGCAAACAGCGTCGTGTAGCCGTCTTCAACCGAAAGATCGAGCCTTTGTCCGGCGTTGATCTGCGCGTCCCACACGTTGACCGGTGAAAACGTCATGGCCGGGCCACGCACACCGGCAAACTGGCCGGAGACGACCTGCACACGGGCTCCACCTTCTGCGGTCACGGTGGGAATGCTGGCCTTGAGGATTTCCTGATAGCGCGGCGGGCTCATCTTGTCTTTGGCGGGCAGATTCACCCACAGCTGCGCCATTTCGAGTACACCACCCCGGGTATTGAATTCGGGTGACAACCACTCTTCATGGACGATGCCGGACGCAGCCGTCATCCACTGTACGTCACCCGGTCCGATGGTGCCGCGATTGCCTTCGGAATCGTGATGCTCAATCTCACCCTGATAGGCCACCGTTACCGTCTCGAAACCGCGATGCGGATGCTGACCGACGCCACGCGGCTGTGTCGACGGCGCAAACGTCTTCGGTGAGCCATAGTCGAGCATCAGGAAAGGGCTTAACGCCTGCGGGTTCTGTTCGTAAAAGAACAGCGAATTGACGTGAAAACCGTTGCCGACCCAATGCGCCGGCGGTGCTTTTTGAATATGTGCGATTTTTTTCATGCTTACCTCAGCCTCAAAGTTTGGGCCAGATCGTGTGCGCACAAGCGTGCGTGCCTGCGCATGACAATTCGCCGACGAATCGTCTGAGCGGAAGTATGCACCGTCATGATTACCGGCACCGCTGCGCATTCCATGATGAAATCCGCTCCATGAAAACACTATCCTGCTTCCGGTTTGCACTGGCCTGCGCTGCTGTCGTGATGACGACCGCAGTACAGGCAGGTCCGGCCGAAGATGCCGCCGGCCAGTTGCTCGACCGCTTTCACCGCGCTGCCGCAATGGCGAAGTTTGACGAGTATTTCGCGTCGTTCACGGCGGACGGCGTCTTTATCGGCACCGATGCCAGCGAACGCTGGACCGTAGAACAGTTCAAGGCGTACGCCAAACCACACTTTGACAAGGGCCGCGGCTGGACCTACACCAAAGTCGAGCGCAACATCAACGTGTCGCCTGACGGCGGACACGCGTCGTTCGATGAATTGCTGGACAACACAAGTCTCGGACGCTGTCGCGGCACCGGCGTACTGCGGCGGGTCGATGGTCAGTGGCGGATTGAGCAATACCACCTGACGATCCCGGTTCCCAATGAACTGGCCACCGACGTCGTCAAGCGCATCCGTGAGCGCAAATAATCTGGCCTGATTCACCGCAGCGGGAGGGAACATGTCTGTACGCGTCATAAGGCTCGGAACCGCCAGGACCGCCGGCGAAGGTTTGCGCATTGGTACGGTTCGCAGACCGCCGCGCGGCGTCCCAAAGACAGCGTTCGCCTCGCAGAACTGGTACGACGTCTGGTTTCCGAATCTTGCCCCGTCGCTCGAAACGATGAAGCTCGGGCAGCAGGCGACCACTCAGGCCCAGTGGGCTGCGTTCAGCAAACGCTATCGCGCGGAGATGACCGCACCGGACTGTGCGCACGCGTTGAGCCTGCTGGCGGCCCTGTCAAAGCAAACCCATTTCTCGGTGGGTTGCTACTGTGAAAACGAGGATCGCTGCCATCGCTCCATCCTGAAACTGCTGCTTGCGGAGCGCGGTGCCGATCTGGTGGCTGGCTAGCGGCGCGCACCCGGGAGTTCGATTGAAGCACCTCGCACGCTGGCAACACATGTGGCAGCAGCTTGGCGTCGCGGCGCCCGAGACAGACCTGCTGGACGTGTTGCAGGCGCGTTATGCCGAGCCGCACCGCAAGTACCACACCATGCAGCATCTGGATGAATGCTTCATCAACTTTGACCAGGTGCGGGTTGAAGCCGTGCACGAGGCAGAAATCGAACTTGCGTTGTGGTTTCATGATGCCATTTACGAATTGCGAAACCACGACAACGAACAGCGCAGTGCCGATTGGGCTCGTACGGAACTGCTGCAGGCCGGCGGATTGCAAGTCTGCGCCGATCGGGTGCACGCGCTCGTGATGGCGACCTGTCACAACGCGATGCCCGAGGCCCATGATGCGAAACTTCTGGTCGACGTTGACTTGTCGATTCTTGGCGCACCGACGGCGCGTTTTGACGAATACGAAACACAGGTTCGTGCCGAGTATGCGTGGGTCCCGGAACTTGTCTATCGCAACAAACGGGCGAGCATTTTGCAGGCGTTCCTCGACCGGAACAACCTCTACAACACGCAATATTTCAGAGCACGTTGCGAAGATCAGGCACGCGAAAATCTCAAGCGGTCGATCAATCGACTGACGATTTGATCCCTGTCACGCCACACAGTCTTGTACCGCAAGCTTCAGGGCAAGTTATTTCGGTGCAAGCGTCCTGCGCAGCACCAAGGTGCCGTCGTCGTCTTCACGATGCACGGAAAATCCCTCCGCGAGATACATCGCAAGGGGGCCAAAATGATTCTCGGCTTCGCTCAGTGCGTTGCGTTGCGCGATGGCCTGCGCATACCTGAGCCCGTGCGCGGCAAAACCGTCACAGGCTGCACGCAACAAAGCCCGCGCAAGGCCGCGACGGCGAAACGGCTTGGCGACCACAAAGCAGCCGATCATTCCGATCGCATCGGCATCGGGATCAGGCTCATCGGAAAACGAATCCATCATCGGGCGTGGCGCCGCATTGCACCAGGCAACCACCTGATCGTCCACATAAGCGAGGTAGCCGCGCATACGGTCCTCACTGATCCGGTCACATGCCGCTGCGCGATTGTCGGCAAGCGCCCGTGATTTCCAGTCGACGATGTTGTGGTCGACGTAGAGGAACTGGCAGTAGCAAAACGCCCACCTCGGGTTGTCGGCGAACGCGTCGGTATCAAAGAACTTGAGAAAGTCCGGCAATGTTGCCGGCGACAGGGCGCGAATCGTTGGTTGCATACCCAATCCTAGCGGCTGCAATGCACCGGATCAACAAAATCAGCTCAGGGGCGGCGCGCCTGCTATCCCGACCGTCGCGGGACGACCATTTTCGCCGTCAGCACCTTCAGCGCTTCGTCGAGCGCGTGTTCAACGCTTGTGTAACGATCGCCGATCTGCATGTCGTCAAGGTAAAGGGGCGCGATATTGCCGACACCGTTAACCGCCTGAACCATGCCTTGTCTCCGAAGAACTTCAGTTGCCGGGATCAGAACTCGATGGCGTCTGCTATGGCTTTGATGCCGGCTTTGGCGCATTCGTCGTCGGCCTCACCGCCCGGTGCGCCCGAGACGCCAATGCCACCAACGACCGATCCTGCCGCTTCGATGGCGAGTCCACCGCCGGCTGCGAGCACTTTCGGATGACTGCGAATGGCGCTCATTGGTTTTCCGGCCTGTGTTTCAACGGCGAGCGCGGACGTAGGAATGCGAAAGCTGACCGCCGTCCATGCCTTGTTGGGCGCAATGTCCACCGTGTGCGCACCGGCGAACCGGTCGCGCAACAACACCTGCACGAGCCCCGAGCGGTCAACCACGGCGACCGCCACTTGATAGCCGTCCTTGCGACATTTTTCGAGCGCAGCCCTGGCCGCCGTCAACGCGGTTTCCGGCGTCAGCGATTTACTGGAAAACATGGCTTCCTGCGCATGGGCTGGCAGCGCCACAAGAAGGCCAAATGAGAGGGCAAATAGTCCGAATTTCATGAAAATTTCCTCAATTTTTATCGACTTTTAGCATTTTCAAGGCTTGAGCCCTTTCCGAGTGGGGCTTCCAGCAAAAAGCTGTTAGTCGATTTTTGCGCGCTTCAACGTGAATTCGCCGGTACGCCGACACTCGAAATAGTGCTCCAGCGCAGTTTTTACCGTACGAAACGCCAACTCTTTCCAGGGGATCTCGTCTTCGCGATAGAGCGCGATCTCGGTACTCTCGGGCGTCGTGGCAAATTTCGGCTCGCTCATGACGCCGAGATACATCATGTGAACCTGCGAGATGTAGGGCACGGACAGCACCGTCAACAACGGGCCCAACGCCACCGTCGCCGCCGCTTCTTCGAAAAGTTCACGCTGGGCGCCCTCTTCAACCGTTTCACCGTTTTCCATGAATCCGGCTGGGAGCGTCCATTTGCCATAGCGCGGCTCAATGCCGCGGCGGCAGAGCATTACCTTGTCCTCAAACACGGGTACCACGCCACAGACGATCAGCGGATTTTTGTAGTGCACCGTCCCGCACGCAGGACAGACGTAGCGTTCGCGATGATCACCCTCCGGGATGCGCAGCGCAATGTCGGCGCTGCCGCAGGCGGAGCAGAATTTCAAACAGCGGCTCCGGACGCCGCTTCCGCTGCGGGCAGCTTGATGAAGTGATCGCGATAGTGTTTCAGCTCGTCAATGCTTTCGTACACGTCGGCGAGCGCCGTGTGCCGCGTCTTCTTCTGGAAACTCTTCTTCACCTCTGGCGCCCAGCGCGCAGCCAGCTCCTTGAGCGTGCTGACGTCGAGGTTGCGGTAGTGGAAGTACGCCTCCAGCTTGGGCATGTAGCGCACCATGAAACGGCGATCCTGATGCACGCTGTTGCCGCATAGCGGGCTGCTGCCCTTGGGCACGTGATACGCGAGGAAATCGATCATCTGCGCAGACGCCTCGTCTTCAGTCAGCGTTGACGCCTTGACTTTTTCGATCAATCCGGAGCGGCCGTGGGTGTTCTTGTTCCATTCGTCCATCGCATCGAGAACGGAATCGGCCTGATGTATCACCAGAACCGGCCCCTCGGCCACAGTGTTCAGATCCTTGTCGGTAATGACGATTGCCACTTCCAGCACGCGGCACACTTCCGGGTCGAGCCCGGACATTTCCATATCAAGCCAGATAAGATGATTTTGGTTTTGCGGCATGCAACGCGATCAATAGATGGTTCGGTAAACGGAGCCAGCCACGAACGCGCCGCGCTGGAACGATGACCGAAAGCGCGTGAAAAAACGCGCTTCGGCCCAAAATGGTCAACAATTGACACAAACCGATTTTCCCACAGCGCATGCCCACCGACGCCATTTCGAATCTGCCATCCATTTCAGCGTCCACGTTCGCCAACGTCGTCATCTTCGCGCTGCTCGCGCACTATTTCATCGAACGCTGGCTGTTACAGCGACATGTTCGTCATGTGACCGCCTTCCGCGATGAAGTGCCGGCGCCGTTTGCAGATCGCATCGCGCTGGCGGACCATCAGCGCGCCGCAGACTACACGCTGGCGAAAGCCCAAGTCATCAAGGTCGAATCAGCCGTCGGACTGATAGTCTCGGCCCTGATCCTGTTTGGTGGTCTGAGCCGCCTGTGGCAAATCACGGCGCCGCTGACCGAGATGCCGATCATCCGCGAAGTGGCGCTTATCGCGCTGCTTTCAGTCATCACCGGCGTAATCAGCATTCCGTTCAGCTACTTCAACACGTTTCATATCGAAGAGAAGTTCGGCTTCAACAAGACAACCCGAGCGACGTTCTGGCTCGACCTGGTCAAGGGTTCGTTGTTAAGCGCTGCACTGATATTGCCTCTGGCAGCACTGGTGTTCTGGCTTATGCGTGCGGCCGGATCGCTCTGGTGGCTTTATGCCTGGCTGGTGTTCATCGGCTTCCAGCTCCTGCTGCTGGCCCTCTACCCAACCTTCATCGCCCCCCTCTTCAACAAATTTACGCCGCTTGAATCAGGCGAGACGAAAACCGCTATTGAAGGACTGCTTGCGCGTACCGACTTCGCCAGCAAGGGCTTGTTCGTGATGGACGGCTCAAAGCGTTCCGCCCACGGCAATGCCTACTTCACGGGTTTTGGCCGGGCCAAGCGCATCGTGTTCTTTGACACGCTTCTGGAACGGCTGAGCAACAACGAAATTGTCGCTGTGCTGGCGCACGAACTGGGACATTTCAAACGCAAACACATCGTCAAGCGCATCGTGTTCATGGCGATCGCAAGTCTCGCGTTTCTCGCCGCGCTGGCATGGGTACTGCCCCAGCCCTGGCTGTACACAGCATTCGGCTTCGCAGTCGATACCGGCCTGACGTCTCCCGGAGTTGCACTGGTGCTGTTTTCACTGGTGCTGCCGCCGCTGCTGTTCTGGCTTGCCCCGATTGCGTCGGCCTATTCGCGCAAACATGAGTTTGAAGCGGATAGTTACGCCGCCCAAGTCGCTGGCCGCGATGACCTGATCGCCGCGCTGACCAAACTTTACAAGGACAACGCCAACACGCTGACGCCAGATCCGCTGTATTCCGCCTATCATCACTCGCATCCGCCGGCCATGATCCGCATTGCGCATCTGCAGTCGGCAGGTGTCCCCGAACCACAACCAGCATCTGCAACATGACGATTCCTACGCCAGAAGCACTTGCTCTCAGCGCAACCAAGCCGCAACATGGCAACGCAGCGTTCACACAGGCGCTGATTGATGCCCACCTGAAACGCCTTCCGGGCTGGAAATTCTGGAATGGAAAGATCGTAAAGACCTTCAAGTTCAAGAACTATTACGAGACGATCGCCTTTGTAAACGTGATTGCCGCGATCGCGCACCAAACCGATCATCACCCGGATCTGTCGGTGCATTACAGCCACTGCGACGTTGCCTTCAACACACATGATGTTGAAGGTGGCAAGGGCGGCATCTCGATCAATGATTTCATTTGCGCAGCTCGCATTGAAGCCGCCGCAAAACTCGTCTAGCTACTGAAAGGTTGCATGCTTCAAGGTCTGGTGATTGAAACTCAGCGCCGACATACCGTCGTGCAACTTCCCGATGGTGAACGCCTGAACTGCGTCAGCAAGGGCCGAACGCTCCAGTTTGCATGTGGCGATCAGGTGACAGTCACCCGCACCAATGATCACGACGGTGTCGTCGAGTCAATTGCAGACCGCAGCTCCCTCTTCTATCGTGCCGATGCATTCAAGGAAAAGCTGGTCGCTGCCAACGTGACGCAGGTCGCCTGCATCATTGCGCCATTGCCCGCGTACTCTGATGAATTGCTAAACCGCTGGCTGGTGTGTGCGGAAGCGAGCAGCGTGAGGGCGATCATCGGCCTCAACAAGATTGACCTGGTTGAAGCCGCGGCGACGGCCAACGCGCTGGCGCGCTACCGTGACATGGGCTACGACGTGGTTCCGTTCTCGGCGAAATTCAATGATGCGCCCATGCGTGAACGTCTCGTCGGCGAGCGCTCGGTTCTGATCGGACAGTCGGGCATGGGCAAAAGCAAGTTGCTCAATGCGCTCGTCGGTTCCGAAGCCCAGCGCACCAACGAAATCTCGCAGGCACTCGATTCCGGTAAACATACAACGACCTTCACACGGCTGTTCACGCTCGGCGACATGAATACTTGGGTCATTGACTCACCGGGCATGCAGGTATTCGGCCTCGCGCACTTCTCCAGAAGCGAAATCGAGCAGGCGTTCCCGGAATTCCGCTCCGTGCTCGGAAAATGCCGCTTCCGGGACTGCAAGCACCTTCATGAACCGAACTGTGCACTACGCGAAGCCGTAACCGCCGGAACGGCGAGCAGCGAGCGGCTGTCGTTGCTGCGGAAATTTTGTGGTGAAGGTGAAGCGGTTCCCCACTACGAACGACACTGATCCGGGCGTTCCGACGGTCATGACATTGGCATAGATGGGTTTCGCTCTTCATCGGCAGAGGTGCCAGAGACGCAGTAGCAGATAGTGTTGCCGGCGCGGTAGCTGAACGATATAGTGTCACTTAGCTTGACATCGTTCTATCCAGTTCGCGAGCACGACTCGACATAGCCTAGACACCACTGCCGGGGGCCCCATGACACTTATCAATCAATTCCTTCGCTTTGTTGGCTCCGCCGCTCTGTTTGCAGCCATGTCTGCAAACGCTGCCGGCCCTTACAACTTCGATACCTTCAATCGATCCGCACTCGGCAGTCAGGCGCAGGCAGGAGCCGCATCTCGCACCGCTACGATCGGTACCGGCGCGACCTTGGTGCAACCCAGTCGCCCACAATTTACCAACGGCAGCAGTTGGCCAACTGAAGTTGAACCGAACAATACGCCCGCCACGGCGAACGTCTTGACACTCAGCAACGGGGCCGCCCTCATTCAGGGCAACATCTACGGCAATGCAGATGTCGACTATTACCAGTTCACCGGTAGCGCCGGGGACCGCGTGTACTCTGCGGTGGTGACGTCGGGCTCTGCCAACTCCTCGACCGATAGCCAGCTTACCCTCCTGGCCAGTGATGGAACCACTGTTATTGAATTCGACGAAGATGACGGATCGTTGGGCGGGCTGTCATCGTCGATCGCCGGCGCAACACTACCGGGCGCCGGAACCTACTATCTCAAGGTCAACCATTTCTCGGCGACTAACCAGTTGCGCTATTACCGCCTGTATCTGCAACTGCGCAGCGGCAGCCCTCAAACGGAAGTCGAAAGCAACGACACGCCCGCTACCGCGAACCCGCTAACGATGATTCCGTCAGGTGCAACCACCGGATTCCGTGGTGGCTGGGTTAGTGGCGCCCGCAATCCTGCCGCGGCAACCGAGCAGGACTGGTACAGCATGACACTCAACGCCGGAGATACGGTGTATCTAAGCCTTGATCTCGACCCGGAGCGGGACAACGTGCAATGGAACGGACGACTCGGACTGGCATTGTTTGGCGACGCGGGCAACCAGATTTTGGTCGTCGATGACAACAGCACCGGTTCGGCTACCAACCCTCTGTCCGAGACGTTCGTAATGACAGTGAAAGATGCCGGCACCTACTTTGCGTTTGTCGACAGCGCGTC
>CAYMSY010000033.1:0-3097 GCA_964393195.1 uncultured Alcaligenaceae bacterium
TGAGCGCAATTTTAGCGGGCACGGCGGTGTGGCGGCTGTCGCGGAGATGGGCTGTCTTTTAGCAGCGGCTCCGCCGCGACCGAGCCTCAACGCAATAAGAACGGTTTGCAAGGCAACGAGGTCGCGGCAGAGCTGCTCCCACAGTGCGACACATACGCATGCTTGCCAATTGCTAGACTTTCGCGCTTCAAGTCAATGTGCACGTCTCGTTCATGTCAAATTTGCCAGCTTCAATTCGTTTCTTTGGTGCTTTCCTGGCTGTACTTGTCGCGACTACTGCCCATGCCGACCTCGGGTTTCCCGACTACGTGAAGTTTCCACCGCAGATCGCCATCAACGCCGATCAGGCGCTGATCAAGGAAGCACTCGCTGAAGCGGAGTTTGAATCGACCAAAACTGGCAGCCCGAACGTCATCAGGCGCGGCGCACACTATGCACGCTGGTACACCTACAAGCCCGCAGCAGGCGAACCGGCTCTGGGTTACTACAACGGCAGCGAAGACCGCATCCTCAAGGCCATTCAAGGCACGCTGACGCCACTCGGATGGCAAAACGTCTTTGTTGCTGACAACAAGTCAAGCGCCGTCTGGACGCTCAAGCGTGACGGCAAGGAAATCTGGATGCGCATGAAGGTGGATGCGCCGCAGGCACAGGTGCACTTCGAGTTGATCGAAATCGGCAACGCTGCGAGTACTTTGGTGCACAACCCGCCTGCGGCAAAACCGGAAGCGACCGGCGACAAAGATGCCATTCCCTACCTCACGCCGTATCCCGGCTCAAAACTAACCGGTGGCGGACGTGCTGCCGGACCGCTGGACGTGACAATCGCTTTCAAGGCTGGCATGGAAGCCCCTGTCGCTGGGCAATCAACGTTGTCGCGCAGCTATCAGGGACCGGGCAATCTGTCGAAGCTGCAATTTGTTCGTGACAATCGGGAGGCGCTCGTCAGGGCTGGCTGGACGGTGCTTTATCCCGCTGAAAACGACAATGAGGCCGCCAGCATCGTCGCCCGCTACAACAAGAACGGTCGCGACATCTGGGCGAAGCTCTTTTACGAGTACGGCGCATCGCTGTCGTACGTGGTCGCAGACATTGCGACCGATGACTGGGCCGCAAAACTCGACAAGGATTGCCGTCTGCCGCTCTACGGCGTGACCTTTGATTTCAACAAGGCAACCATCAAACCAGAGTCAGAAGCTGTACTCACGCGTGCTGCATCCGTGCTGAAAGACAAGAGCGGTTTCGCGGTCGAAGTGCAGGGCCATACCGACAACGTCGGCGGCGACGATTACAACCAGAAGTTGTCGGATGCGCGCGCCGCCAGCGTGAGGCAATGGCTCAGCGGGCATGGCGTTGACGCTGCACGGCTCAGCAGCAGGGGGTATGGCAAGACACAACCGGTAGCGGACAACACAAGCGATTTCGGTCGCGCCAAGAACCGCCGGGTGGAACTGGTGAAGTCAGGTTGCAAGAAGTAGTGACGCGTTCGTTTGGCCGGCGTCAATGCTTTGCCGACCAGAGCGACCACAGGAACAACAGCGCAAAACCAACAAGACCCAGCGCGAAGGCGCCGCTAACCAGTTTACCGATCAAGCTGCCAACACGTGCGCGTGTCTGCTCTTGCGCGAGATTGCGCAGACGTGGCTCGTCGCTGGCCAGTGTGTCCGGATCAAACTGCACTTCGCCGATGCCAAGCACTCGGGCTAGCCAGCGTGCTTGCCCGATCAGACTGTCGGCCCCTTCGTCGATGGACTTGGCGGTGAAGGGCAGCGTAAGGGCGCCTTTCGCCGTGCGTGCCGCCAAAGAGTAACGCAATACCGTCGGGCCGCTTGACAGGTTAGCCGTCGCCTGTAGCCGTTGAATATCGCCGGCGCTTAGTGTCTGCGCACTCCACTGTCGGCCAAATGCGTGCACAGTGGTGACGATTTCGCCACGCCGAGCCGTGGCGCCGACCTGATGCGTCACCAGTGCCAGGCCAATCGCGACCAGCACCAGTCCGCCGGCAAGAAACGGCAGACTGAACAGTGCAACACCGAGCGCACCCCAGGACCAGCCGTTGGTTGAAGCCAGACTGCGGATCAGGCCAAAGTCGCCGGTGCTGCGCAGCCAGAAGAGCGCGAATACCAGCATGATTGCGCCGATCACACGCAGCGCCTTCGACGACTGCCGCCACTGCCAGACGCCAGTCGCGATCTCGCGCGCGCCGGCAGGCGCACTGCTGGCTGATGCGTGCGAGGGAGCGAGCTTGCCGAAATCATCGATACCGGGATTCGCGTCCAGCATCACCGTATCCTTCGACGGCGCCGACGCCTGCTCGCTCCGAAGCACGACGACCGTGCACTCCGCATTCGAATACTGCAAGCCATCGACGTGCGCACTGGCCTGCCAGCGCCAGCCGGGGCTGCTTGAGCGCGCATTCGCGGGCAGGGTGATGCGTGTACTCGCCTGACGCAGCGCGGCATGCAGCACGCCGGCGCCCTTCAATGTATCGCGCGTTGTCCAGCCGTCATCGCTCTCCTGCAGCTCAAGCGAAAAGTTGACTGCGCGACCTGCAAAGTGATCGCTCGCGATATCGAAGCGCAGTGTGACCGCTTCCCCGGCGGCAACTCCATCCGGCGACGCTGCGAGCGACACGCGACCCGTGCGCCAGCGGTGAACGTGCGTTGCCAGCAGCCAGTAGAGCAGGGCAACGCCGATCAGTGCGAAGACGGAGATGAAGGCAGTGGCGTACCACGGTGCGGCGCCTTTGACCGCTGCAAACATCATGGTGAAGCTGACGCCGCACCAGAAGACCGTAAATACCCAGAGAAAGATCACGTTACCAATCTATGACCGCAATGTGACCGCGTGATGACACTATTGTCATCAACATACCGAAGTTCCGCTATTCCGGCTGGTGGCAGACGGCTTCTATGTTGTTGCCGTGCAGGTCAATGACAAACGCGCCGTAGTAATTCGGGTGATAGTGCGCCCGCAAACCGGGCGGGCCGTTGTCTTTCGCGCCGTTCGCGATGGCGGCGGCATAGAACGCGTCCACGGCGGCGCGATTTGGCGCGTTCCAGGCGAGATGGCAGCCGCGGGTAACCGGTTCGCCGTA
>CAYMSY010000033.1:3197-15296 GCA_964393195.1 uncultured Alcaligenaceae bacterium
TCCTTGTATTTCGCCTGCATGTCAGCACCGGTGCGGCGCATGGTGTCGATGGCCTGATCAAGCGAGACGCGGTGCGTGCCGTCGCCGCGCATCGCGAGCGAGGTGGCGCTGATGGCCTTTACGGCACCCATCGCGTTGCGCTCGATGCACGGGATTTGGACTAATCCGCCAATCGGGTCGCAGGTCATGCCGAGATGGTGTTCAAGCGCAATCTCGGCCGCATTTTCAATCTGTTCGTTGCTTGCACCCAGCGCGGCGGCGAGCCCCGCTGCGGCCATCGCGGCGGCCGAACCGACCTCGCCCTGACAGCCAACTTCCGCGCCGGAAATCGATGCGTTCATTTTGCATAGCGCTCCGACGGCTGCAGCGACAAGCAGGAAGTCATGCAGACCTTCATGCGCCACGCCACAAAAATCTCTTGCGTAACGCAGCACCGCGGGTACGACGCCCGCAGCTCCGTTTGTCGGCGCGGTGACTACGCGACCGCCTGCGGCGTTCTCCTCATTGACGGCGATTGCATACACACTGACCCAGTCAAGTACTTTGTGCGGTGCCGTGCCGCGTTGACCGCGTTCAACAGTCAGCTGGTGATGGATATCCGGGGCGCGGCGCTTCACATTGAGGCCACCCGGCAATTCACCCCGCGTCGCGATACCGCGGTCGATGCAGGTGAAAAAAGTGTCGATCACACGATCAAGAAACTGCGTCGTTTCTGCTTCACCACGCAGACTGTGTTCGTTCTCGCGCAAAAGATCCATAAGTGGCGTGTTGGCCCGTTTCGCATGCAGCAGCAATTCGGCCATGCTTGCGAATCTGTGTGGCACAGTGACTTCGCCTCCGCGCGGACTGCCGACAAAAGCCTCATCCTCATCGATGATGAATCCGCCGCCGATGGAATACAAGGTGCGCTCGGCGATGGGGGCACTCATGTCGTCGCCAAAGGCACGAAAGGTCATCGCGTTCGAATGCAGCGGCAATACATCTTTCAGGTTGTAACGGATGTCGAGCATCGGCTGAAAGCGGATGCTGCGTCCGCCGAGCAGCGCGATGGATTCATTCTTCGCGATGGTTGCGATTTTCTGCGGAATCGCGGCCGTGTCTACGACGTCCGGCAATTCGCCGCAGAACCCCAATTGCAGCGCGACATCAGTGCCGTGACCTTGACCCGTATGGGCGAGCGAACCGAAGAGTTCGACGCGGACGCGGGCAATTCGTCCCAGCATTCCTTCCGGCAACTCCATCAGGAATCGTCGTGCTGCCCGCATCGGGCCAACCGTGTGCGACGACGACGGACCGATGCCGATCTTGAACAGGTCTGTCAGCGAGATGTACACGTGAGCAGACCTTTCGCCGATCAGGAGAGCGTCACGCGGGCGAACTTGCGCTTGCCAGCCTGGATGACGTAGGTCTTGCCTTTTGCCAATTTGACGTGCCGATCCTCGATCACTTCACCGTCAACCTTGAAGCCGCGCCCTTCGATCAGGCGACCCGCGTCCGACGTGCTTGCGACGAGATCAGCCTGCTTGGCGATTTGCGTGGCGAGCATCGAATCTTCCGCGCAATGAATGGTGACCTCCGGCATCTGCTCGGGTGCGGCGCCGGTCTTGCGCGCTTCAAATTCTGCGAGCGCCTTGTCGGCGTCAGCCTGCGTGTGAAAACGAGCAGCGATTTCGAGTGCGAGCGCGACTTTGGCGTCGCGCGGGTTCATCTGTCTGGCTTCGCATTTCGCTTTGACGGCAGCGATTTCAGTGACGGGCTTGAATGAAAGCAGATCGTAGTAGCTCCACATCAGATCGTCTGAAATGGACATGACCTTGCCGAAAATTTCACTGGCTGGCTCGGTCAGGCTGATGTAGTTGTCTTTCGACTTGCTCATCTTCTCGACGCCGTCGAGGCCGACCAGCAGCGGCATGGTCAGGATACATTGCTGCTCCTGGCCATATTGCGATTGCAGTGTGCGGCCCATGAGCAGGTTGAACTTCTGGTCAGTGCCACCGAGTTCGATGTCTGCCTTTAGCGCGACCGAATCGTAACCCTGCATCAACGGGTACAAGAATTCATGGATCGCAATCGGCACGCCGCTCTTGAAGCGCTGCGTGAAGTCCTCGCGTTCCATCATGCGCGCGACTGTGTAGCGCGACGCCAGCTTGATCATGCCCGCAGCGCCCAGCGGGTCGCTCCATTCGCTGTTGTAGCGAATCTCGGTTTTCTCGGGGTCGAGCACCTTGCTGGCCTGCGCGTGATAGGTCTTCGCGTTCTCGATGATCTGCTCGCGTTCCAGCGGGGGGCGCGTGTCATTACGTCCCGACGGATCGCCGATCATCGAGGTGAAATCACCGACCAGGAAGATGACGGTGTGGCCGAGGTCCTGAAACTGGCGCAGTTTGTTGAGTACAACGGAGTGACCGACGTGCAGGTCGGGGCGCGTCGGGTCGAGCCCGAGCTTGGCGCGCAGCGGTTTGCCGGTCGCGATGCTCTTTTCGATCTTCTTGAGCATTTCAGCTTCGACGAGCAGTTCGTCGCAGCCGCGTTTCATGATTTCGAGTTGTTCTTGTGGACGCACAGTGTTCGGGTGTGTGACGGCAGTTGCGCGCAAGCGGCGCCGCATTGCGGACATCCGGCTCACAGCTCGCAGCCTGCTGCTCACTAAAGAGTTACGATTCAGCCAACATTTTCTCATTAACCCTCATGCTGCTCACTGATCGCTACATCGGCCTCATGTCAGGCACCTCGGTCGACGGTGTTGACGCCGTGCTGGCCGACTTCGCCGATGGACAGGTGAAGACGCTAGCGCACGTGCATGAGGCGTTCGCGCCGGCATTGCGCGGGCAGTTGCAGGCGCTCATGGCGAGCGGCACGGACGAGATCGAGCGTGCGGGCGACGCGTCAGTGGCGCTGGCGAAGGTTTATGCCGAGGCGACAGCTGCCCTGCTGAGGAAAACAGGCTTGAAAGCTACGGATGTTGCCGCGATCGGTGCGCACGGACAAACCGTTCGCCATCGCCCGGAGCGCGGCTTCACCTTGCAGATCAATCAACCGGCGCTGCTGGCAGAACTCACTGGCATTTCTGTTGTTGCCGATTTCCGTTCGCGCGATGTTGCGGCGGGCGGGCAGGGGGCGCCGCTGGTGCCGGCGTTTCATGCGGCCGTGTTTCAGGGCGACAAGCCGCGCGCGGTAGTGAATATTGGCGGTATTGCCAATGTGACGCTGCTGCCGGCAAAAGGCTCGTCCGAGCCGGTGCGCGGATTTGATACCGGGCCGGGTAACACGCTGCTTGACGCTTGGTGTGAGCGGCATACTGGCAAGCCGTTTGATGAGGGCGGGGTGTGGGGGGCGTCGGGACGCATTGATGTCGCGTTGCTGACGCGCATGCTGGGCGAGCCATACTTTGCGCAGGCCGCGCCAAAGAGTACCGGGCGAGAACGCTTTAATGTGGCATGGCTCGAGGCGATGCTGGCCGGCCAGGGTCATGCGCTTGATGCTGTTGATGTCCAGGCCACCCTTGTCGCGCTGACCGCACGAACGATCGCGGACACCCTGCATCAGACGGGCATTGATGAGTGTTTTGTCTGTGGCGGTGGCGGATTCAATGCAGCGCTCATGCGTGCGTTGCCCGGCGCACAATCAACGGCCGTGCTCGGCGTCGATCCGATGCATGTGGAAGCGCTCGCCTTCGCCTGGCTCGCGCGTCAGTGCTTCGCCAGCGCGCCCGGCAATGTACCTGCCGTTACTGGCGCGAAGGGGCCGCGCATTCTCGGCGCGGTTTACCCGGCTTAAATCGGCGCGACGACCGCGCTTACTTGGCTTTGAGCCAGGCGTTCAGCGCACGCAGACGGATTTCGCCACCTTCGGTGAAACCGGTGACGCCCAGCGTTTTCAGAATGGCTTCACCCGCAGGGCTTTCGTCGTAGGCGGCCAGCGTCTTGGCGATGATCGTGCGGTCACCTGCTGGCAGTCCGGGTGAGCCGACGGCGGGCAGCGCCGGTTGCGGTCTGCCTTCGTACAGCACCTTGATGCCTTTGGCGGCAAGACCATCACGCGCCTTGGCGATGGAGGGAATGCAACCCACGGTCGACAGGTTGTTTTCCACGGCATAGACGATGGCGCTGTATTCATTGCTGGGGCGTGCCGTGTATTGCCGCCCGAGGAAATCGCGCAGTTCGGCATTGCAGACCTGGCCGAACATGTTTTCACCGCGCGGCAGGGAAATGGCGCTGCCGCTGAGCGTTTTCAGGTTCTCGATGGGCGCGCCTTTGCCGACAAAGAGCACCGTGACATCCGGTCGGCCCGACGCGATGAAGCTGTAGCCAAGCGAAGTCAGGGCACGGGCGGCGAGGTCGCTCGCGTTGGTCAGAAAGACATCGGCCTGATTGCGCTCCATCCAGTCGTAAACGCGCTGCCGATCCCGCGTGATCGTGATCTCTACCGGACGACCGAGAGCGGTCTCCAGCGAGCGTTTGAGCGCGTTGAAGCGCGACAACGGTGGCAGCGGCTCGCCCTCGCTGCCGGCTTCCTCGTGAATAACCAGCTTCAGTGACGCCGCTTCAGCGGAAAATGCCAGCGCTGCCAGCAGCATCAATGCGAGCGCGCGCAAACGCGCAAAAAGGGTTCGTGTCATTCGCTTTCCCCGGGTTTATTTTTGGTTGACGTATGAGCCGAAGCTTAAGCCGCAGTTAAGCACATTCTGAGCCTTGAGTTCAAGCAACTTTTTGCTGAAATCACCTTTGCAAAGGGCTTGGAAGCCATTTAATGCAAAAGTCGATATATGGCTCAAATAAGGCTTGAGCCCATTGTGAATGCGGGTTTTACAAAAAAGTTGAATTGTGAATCAACATAAAAAACGGCGCCCCAAAGCGCCGTTTTTTGGCAGGTACAAAGCAAATTACGCGCTAAACGAATTGCCGCAGCCGCAGGTTGAAGTCGCGTTCGGATTCTTGATCACGAACTGCGCGCCTTCGAGGCCGTCGCTGTAATCGATTTCAGCGCCGACGAGGTATTGATAGCTCATGGCGTCGATCAGCAGCGTGACGTCGTTCTTGAGCATCTGGGTGTCGTCTTCATTGACTTCCTCGTCAAACGTGAAGCCGTACTGAAAGCCCGAGCAGCCGCCGCCGGTAACGAACACGCGCAGTTTGAGGTTCGGGTTCTGCTCGTCGATGATCAAGTCCTTCACCTTGTTCGCGGCTGCGTCGGTGAAATTGATCGGGGCGGGCAGTTCGGTCATCGCATTCATGGGCACTCCTGATGAGCCGCCACAGCTTGAATCCTGCGGCAATCGCTCTCACAGTTCACATTATCGGGGCGCACGGGATGCAATTCAACCGCGATGTTGACAGGGCCATAGCCCGGTCGCAGGCCGCGATGGATCAGGTGGTCGTATTGCCGCCCAGGCGCTTCAATTCCACGACGTCGGCGGACCCTTGCTGGATGTGCAGTAGGCGACCATCGACCACGGCGCCCACCTGCATTTCCAGCGTACGGTAGCTGACGTCGCCGTTGACGCGGGCGTTGGGCAACAGCTCGAGGTATTCGGTCGCGTTGACCGGTCCGTCCACAGTGCCGTCAATCACCACATGCGACACCCGGATTTCGCCTTCGACGCGGGCCTTTTCACTGATCACGAGTGTTGCCGGTTCGCCGTTGGACGAATGGATATGCCCCTTGACGCAGCCGTCAACACGCAAGCCACCGGAAAAATTGATGTCGCCCTCAATGGTGGTCGATGAGCCAATCAGGCTGTCGATCTGTTTCTGTGGCACATGGGATTTTTTCTTGCCAAACATGATTCGCTCCTGTCGATCTGAAAAATTGGTCTGCAGCGAACCGTCGGTCACAACTGCAGGGATTGCTGGGCTCTGGGGGTTGCGCTGCCGGTCGGTACAACGCGCACCAAAAGCGTCTTCAACTGCGCATTGGCGGGCACCTTGAACAGGCCCTCCACGCGCTGATACGTCTTGAAGTCCAGCCCGAGCGAGGGTAGCAGATCGGGCTGCTCCTCGGGCAAATTGATGGTGATTCGCTTGTTGTCGTTGACCAGCGTCGCAGTCAGGCTCAGGCGCCCCTTGAACTGGCTCTCGGCACTGCCCTGAACCACCAGCGCCCGGAAGCGATAGGTGTCCGGCGTCTCGCGCTCGGCCTGCAGCCGCTGTACCGTGAGGCCATTTTTTCCGGCCGTTGCACTGCCCAGAAGTTTTTCGAAGAACGCGGTTTCTTCCTTGAGCTGGGTGTTTTCAGTTTGCAGCGCCACGATCTGTTTCGACAGCACGTCCTTGGCCCCGACCGCCATTTGCGCGGCATTGGTCAGTTCGATGTTTTCGCGCTTCATCTGCTCGTTCTCGGTGCGCAGCGAGCGCACTTCGGCTTCGAGGCGTTTCTGTGTCTCTTCCACCTTGCCGACGTTGAAGCCGGCGAAGATGCGGCCGGCGTCAAAGCCACCATAGAACAGTCCGATCAGCACGAGGGCCGCGACGCCAGCGATGGTGCCCTTGACCTTCCATGACCAGTGCGTACGCACGGAGAGTTTCGGCGCGGAAATGCCAAAGCGCCGACGCAGGTCGGACACGATGCGGTCGGAGCGAAGCCAGGCCATGCGCTGCGGTTCTCGTGCGGGCGGGTGTCGTCGACGCTTTAGGGCGACAGCGGCAAGGTGGACAGGCCAGCCGCTTCCGGCAGGCCGAACATCAGGTTCATGCACTGCAGCGCCTGACCGGCAGCGCCCTTGACCAGATTGTCCTGCACCACCAGCACGATCAGGGTGTCGCCGCCCTGCGGACGATGCAGCGCAATGCGCAACGTGTTGCCGCCGCGCGTGGAGCGGGTGTCGGGCATCGAACCGAACGGCATGACGTCAACGAAAGGTTCGTTCCTGTAAGCGTCAGCAAACAGCGCCTGCACCTGTTCATTGTTGAGCGCCAGACCCTTGCTGTTCAAGCGTGTATACAGCGTGGCGTGCATGCCGCGGATCATTGGCGTGAGGTGCGGCGTAAACAGCAGACCGACCTTGTCGCTGGTCATTTCCTGCAGCCGTGCTTCGGTTTCCGGATGGTGGCGATGACCAGAGACGCCGTACGCCTTGAAGTTGTCACTCGCCTCGCTGAAGATCAGATCCATGTCGGCCTTCTTGCCGGCACCGGAGACACCCGATGCGCAGGCCGCGATCAGGTGCGATGCGTCGACGATTCCAGCCTTGAGCAGCGGGTAAAGTCCGAGCTGCATCGTGGTCGGATAGCAGCCGGGATTGCCGACGATGCGCGCTTTCCTGATTGCATCACGATTGAGTTCGACCAGGCCATACGCTGCTTCCGCCGCGAGGTCCGGACAGGCATGTGGCATCTTGTACCACTTCTCGAATACCGACAGATCCTTGAACCGGAAGTCGGCCGCGAGATCGATAATTTTCACGCCCGCAGCGACCAGTTTGGCGGCATCGGCCATCGCCACGCCGTGCGGTGTCGCATAGAAAACAACGTCGCACTGCGTCAGATCAGCCGTTGCCGTATCGCTGAACTCGAGATCGCAGCGACCACGCAGACTGGGGAACATGGCATCAAGGCGGGTACCGGCTTCCTTGCGCGAGGTGATCATCGTCACTTTCGCATGCGGGTGCAGGGTGAGCATGCGCAGCAACTCGACACCGGTGTATCCGGTGCCGCCGACGATGCCTACCTTAATTGGGTGTGACGCGTGTTTGTCTGCGTTCAAGGTCGTGTTTCCTTCAGGTTTTTGTCTCAGGTTAGCAACAAAAAGCGGGAATCCATAAAGCACAAAGGCCGCGAGGATCGCCCGCAGCCTTTGCCCGAATCGCTTGCGCGAGTGTAGTCGCGATTAGCGCTTCGAGAACTGCTTGCGGCGGCGCGCCTTGCGCAGACCGACTTTTTTACGTTCGACTTCACGTGCATCACGTGTGACCAGCCCAGCCTTTTTCAGTTCAGGCTTGTAGGCTGCATCGTATTCGATCAGCGCACGGGTGATGCCATGACGCACGGCACCGGCCTGGCCGGACTCGCCGCCGCCTTCGACGCTCACGCGGATGTCGAGGTTGTCGAGGTTGTTGGTGATTACGAGCGGCTGGCGCACGATCATGCGGCCCGTTTCGCGCGAGAAGAACTGGTCAACCGGCTTGCCGTTGACGACGATAGCGCCCTTGCCGGCCTTGATGAATACACGAGCCACAGCGCTTTTGCGACGACCCGTACCGTAGTGGAAATTACCGATCATTTTGATGATTCCTTGGGGCGTCGATTAGAACGTGACAGTCTTGGGTTGCTGTGCGGCGTGCGGATGCGCATCACCGGTGTAGCACTTGAGCTTCTTGAGCATGGCGTAACCGAGCGGCCCCTTGGGCAGCATGCCCTTGACGGCGTGCTTGAGCACACGGTCAGGGTACTTGGCGTGCATCTTTTCGAAATTGGTTTCGTAGATACCGCCCGGGAAGCCCGAGTGACGGAAATACGTTTTCTGGAAAGCCTTGTTGCCGGTGACGCGGAGCTTGTCCACGTTGGTCACGATGACGAAGTCACCGGTGTCCATGTGCGGCGTGAAGATGGCCTTGTGTTTGCCGCGCAGACGAAGCGCGATCTGGCTGGCGAGGCGGCCCAGCACCTGGTCGGTTCCGTCGACCAGCAGCCAATCCTGCTTGATGTCGGACGGCTTGGCTGAAAAAGTTTTCATAGCTTTACTCGTTTTGGTGTTTTGCGAATGATGGTGAGAACAGGTTCTCTGTCACCAAGCGCTTTATTCGCACGGCCGCTTCCATTGACTGAAAACGACCGCATCTATGTTTCTCGTTGCCGAGCTTCAGGAAGCCCGAAAATTCAGCAGCAAGCCCGCTAGTATAGCGTTAAATCGTTGAAACTGTTGGTAAAAGCATGCGCCACAAAAGAAAACGGCAAGCCCGAAGGCCTGCCGTTAAAGATGTCTCACCAAAGGAGGAGGAAGGAGGACATCAATCACCTGCTAAGGAGGAGGAAGCAGGCGATGGATTTATTTCAGCATGCTGCACCGCACAAGTCAACTGCTTTTTGTGCGTTGCGGCAATAATTGCCTAGGCAAGTTACTCTAGTTGTAGGACAACTCAGGAAAGTTCTTATGAAAACCAGCATCAAGTGGGTCGATAACGTTCAATTTGTCGCCGAAACCGGGTCCGGGCATGCGCTTGTGATCGATGGCGCGCCGGAATATGGTGGTCGAAACACCGGTTCAAGGCCGATGGAGTTAGTGCTCGCTGGCGCGGCGAGCTGCACTGCGTTTGATGTGGTGCTGATGCTCAAGAAGTCGCGCCAGAATTTCACGAAACTTCATGTCGAGGCGGACGCCGTTCGCGCCGAAACCGACCCGAAAGTGTTCACCGCGATCAAGCTGACGTTTCATGTTGCAGGAAAGTCACTCGATCCGGCCGCCGTCGAGCGCGCCGTGAAGCTGTCAAAGGAAAAATATTGCAACAGCGATGCTCGGAAAGACGGCTGAAATCACGACCGAAATCGTGATTTCCGAGGACTAAAAACGGCAACAGCTTTTCGTGCTAATCCTTATTCAATAAGGGTTTGGGCACGAAAAATGGCAATTATCGAAGTATGCCGTTTCATATCTGTAAGCCCCATGAAATGGACGATTCAACAAAAAGCTGTTCGACCGTTTGGGCTTAATCCAGCTTCACGCCAGCCTTCTTGACCAGTTTGGCGTACTTGTCGAGTTCGCTGCGGAAGTGAGCCGCCGAGGCCTCGGGCGACAGGATATTGATGACGTTGCCCTGCTTGGCCATGCTTTCCTTCACCTCTGCCGTTGCAAACGCGCTGCTGAATGCCGCGTGCACGCGTTTGACCTCCGCCGCTGGCAGGTTCTTCGGCGCGATGACGGCAAACCAGCCATCGACCAGGTAGTTCGGCAGTCCCTGTTCGGCAAAGGTCGGAATCGCAGGCGCAGCAGCCAGGCGTGCGGGTGATGAGGTACCGATGGCGCGCAGTGCGCCGCTCTTCAGGTGTGCCTGGATCGCAGGCAGCGCGAGAACGCCGAAGTCCACCTGACCGCCGATCAGATCGGTAATCATCGGGCCGACGCCCTTGTACGGAATGTGTTTTGCCTTGACGCCCGCTTCATCGAGAAACATCTCGGCTGCGAGGTGCAGGATGGTGCCGTTGCCCGATGACGCGTAATTGAGGCTTTCCGGGTTGGCCTTGAGCAGTGCGACGAGCTCCTTTGAATTGGTCGCCGCGACTTTCGGGTTCACGACCAAGATCATCGGCGTGCTGCCAATGACGGCAACCGGCGTGATGTCGTTGATCGGGTCAAACGGCAGTGATTTGTAAACGCTCGGAAAAATCACATGGTTGTTTGACACCACGCCGAGCGTTGCACCATCGGCGGTCGCCTTGGTCAGCGTCGCCGTGCCCACCACGCCGCCGGCGCCGGGCTGGTTCTCGATGACGATGGCGCTGTTGAGCGAGGCGGACAACGCCTTGCTGCTGGCGCGCACGATGGTGTCGACGCCGGAACCGGCAGCAACCGGCAATATGAATTTGGTGACCTTGTCGCCCTGCGCGAACGCGGGCGCCGACGCTGCGGATGCCGCGCAGGCGCCTGCGACGATGAGCAGTGCGGACAGCACGCGGCGTGTCGTTGCCATGACCATGAGTAACTCCTCCTTGAGTGATTCTGAATCAGTGTGTTTTGCGTCCGGGCCGCCGTGCTGTGCTGAGGACTATGCCACGATGCCTGCTGCGAGCAGGCGATCAATCTCGGCGTCCTCCACGCCGATTCTCGCCAGCAACTCACGCGAATGTTCGCCCAGTTTCGGCGGATGCAGCCGTACCTGCAGGCGTTCGCCATCCATCGTGAACGGAAACAGGGTTGTCTTCACGTGCTCGCCTGCACGCGGCCCGTCCGGCATGCGGACGTCGGCGAGGCCACCGGTCGCGATGAGATGCGGATCATCGTACAAATCCTGTGGCTTTCTGATCGGCGCGAACGGCAGCCCCACTTTCTCGAACAGATCCGAGAGCGCCTGCGCCGACTGATCGGCAAGGCGTTTCTGCAGGGTCGCCAACAGCGCGGGACGGACCTCGACGCGCTGGTTGTTGGTGGCGAGTTTCGGATCGTTTTTCAGATCATCAAAACCCAGCGCCTCGCAGAACGTGACCCACTGCGCATCGCTCACGGCAGCGAGGAAAATCTGCTCACCGTCCTTCACCGTGAACACGTCGTACACCGCCCACGGATTGTCGCGTGCCGGCATTGGCGCCGGCGCCTTGCCGGTCATCGCGAATTGCAGCATGTGCTGGCCGACGAGGAACACGTTGTTCTCGAACAGTGCGGACTGAATCTCCTGCCCCTTGCCGGTGATGCCGCGCTGCACCAGCGCGCCGAGCGCACCGATCGCGCCGAACATGCCGCCCATGATGTCGTTGACGCTGGTGCCCGCGCGCAGCGGGTCACCGGGCCGGCCGGTCATGTAGGCGAGGCCGCCCATCATCTGCACCACTTCATCAAGCGCGGTGCGATGGTCATACGGACCGGGCAGGAAGCCCTTGCAGGTCACGTAGATCAGGCGCCCGTTGTCCTTCGACAGCGACGCATAGTCGAGCCCGTATTTCTGCATCGTGCCCGGCTTGAAATTCTCGGCGACCACGTCGGCGGTGGCGGCAAGTTTTCGGGCGAGCGCCGCGCCTTCGGGCTTGTGCAGGTCAATCGCGATGCTCTTCTTGTTGCGGTTGAACATCGGAAAAAAACCGGAACCCGCACCGAGCAGGCGACGCGTACGGTCGCCGTCAATCGGCTCAATCTTGATGACCTCCGCGCCCATGTCGGCGAGCCCCATGCCGCAAGTCGGGCCCATCACCATGTGGGTGAACTCGATCACGCGGAGACCGGTGAGCGGCAGGGTTTTGGTGGTCATCGGGGTTCCTGTGGATTGACTTGCGGCTACTGGATCGTAGCGGGCTGTGTGTGCGCTGCCGGTGACGGGCACGCTGCTGCGTCGGCGCCAGTGCTGGCTTTGGGCACACCCGCACGCCAGATCGCGCCGTTGAGCTGCTCACCCGACAGCCAGCCAGCCACGCGGATGCGCAGGTCCATGATCGCAGCCAGATCAATCCCGGTGTAGTA
>CAYMSY010000034.1:0-15224 GCA_964393195.1 uncultured Alcaligenaceae bacterium
TCGGTCAGCTCCTGACCCGTGCACACGGGAATCGCCGGGATGTCGTAAATCGGCTTGTCAGGGTAGAGCTCAATCGGCTGACCGCCCGCCTGTACGAGCGAGTCGATCACGTGCGCCTTGATTTCCAGCAGGCCGAGTTCAAACACCTGAAACAGTCCCACCGGCCCGGCGCCGACGATCACTGCGTCAGCCTCAATCGGGCCACCGGCCGCTGCAACAGCCTGGGGAATAGCGGGATTAACGGTCATGTCCACGGTTGAAATGCTTGCAAGAGATTGAATTGTCTCAATTTTATGTTGCGGTGCGGGCATGAACCCTGTCCCGTTGGCGTTTTCTTATTCCAAATCAAGCTATTGCGGCGATTTTGTTGCGCTGGCGGCGGGCTGCAACTGGGCATAGGCGGCGTTGGCAAGCACCTCCAGCACCGCTCTTGACAGGGCGCCGGTGAGGGCATAGCCGTAGCGGCCATCCACCCAATAAAAACTGCTGGTAGCGCCCTCATTGCTGAAGCGGAACGACGTCGCAGCCGGCGCAGATTCCGGCCCGAACACCGACACATGCAGCGTCACGCGCTCACCGGACGCCTGTTCGTACATGAATTGCGCACGCGATTGCCCCTGCTCGCCCGGCAGCAGGCGGCCGCCCATCAGCGCGTACCCCTGCGCCGACAAGTTTGGCGCAGCGAGCGGCGCACCAAGACGCCGCGACAGCCAGTCAATCAAATGTTTCGACTGATCAACGCCAACCTCAACCGCGTGGCGCTTCTCCGGCGTGTAAACCAGGTGCGCCACCCGCGCCTCCCGCACAAAGCCCGGCACGGGCCGCGCAGCAATAGGCAAATCAGGCGCCACACCGCGCGCGAGCCACCCGCCAAGACAGCCAACGCCAAGCAACGCCGCAGCCGCTGCAAACTGCGGCCAGCCGAACCGGCGGCGACCGCGCAGCGCCTGCGCCAACGCAATCGGTACCGGCTCGTCAAGTACGTCACGATGCAGGTTGCGCAACTGCGCGCGTTGCGCCTGCCATGCGGCGACGCGCCGGGCATCATCCGGGTGCGCACGCAGCCACAGGCTCACGGTCTCGATGTCACCGGGGTCGAGTTGACCATCAACAAACGCATGCAGCTGAGCATCGCTGACGGCGGGTGATTGTTCAGATGTCATTGGCGTGAGGCCCGGGTTTGACAAGTTTTAGTGGCGGTTGCGACGCAGCGCGTGGTGCGCCTTCGTCCATGAGCTCGCGCAGCCGTTCGCGCGCACGCGACAACCGCGACATGACGGTACCGATGGGTACGCCAAGAATTTGCGCCGCCTCGGCATAAGCGCATTCCTCGATGCAGACCAGCAGAATGACTTCGCGCAGGCCGGGACTCAATTGCGCGAGGGCCGCCTGCAAATCGAGCCGTTCTGCCGTGTGCACAAACGGGTCAATGCCCGGTTCGTCGGTCAGCTCATCAAGCGCGGCCAGCGTCGGCGCAGCGCGCACCTGATTCACGAAAACGTTGTGCATCATCGTGAGCAGCCATCCACGCAGCCCTGAGCCCTCGCCCGCCTGCGCCTGATCATGTGCTTGCGCCTGCGGTCGCCATAGCGACCACTTGTGACAGGCGCGCTCCAGCGTGTCCTGCACCAGATCGTCGGCGCGCTCGCGGTTGCCCGTGAGCAGGCGCGCGTACCGCCGCATGCGCGGGATGTGCGGCAGCGCCTGCTCTACGCCCATGCGCGACCGCAGCTTACGGCTTGGCGACGTGCCAGTTGCCGCCCATGCCGTCACCGGTTTTGTCTCCGGCCTTGGTGTCCTTGATCCAGTAGTAAACCGGCCTGCCCTTGTAGGCGAACTGCTTGCCGCCGTCATCGCGCGTGATGATCGTCCAGGCGCCCTCTGGCTTGTCGTCGGCGGCGGCCATCAGCGGCGGCCAGTTGGTAGCGCAGGGGCCGTTGCACACGCTTTTGCCGCTATCCGCCGTATCCTTGTCGAACACATAAAGCGTCATGTTTTTGGCGCCGACAAGTACCCCGTCGACCACGGTCGCAGGCGCTGCCATCGCCGCACCTGCGGCAAACATCAGGCCGGACAGCAACAGGGAAATCGGGGTTTTGCATTGAATCATCGGTATCTCCAGAAAAAACGCGGGATCGCCAACGGTTAACAGGGAGGGGCTTCGTTTTATTCCATGCACGAAGACTTTAATTGCATTTGCTGCCGTCGCAACGGATCAAGTGTCCTGTAGTATGTCGTTCAAGGGGAACAAAATGATGATTCAGGTTGGACGAAGCGCGCTGGCAAGTCTGGCGCTGGTACTGGTCGCACCCACAGCGATCTGTGCCCAAAGCCCCGCGAGTACCAACTACGCGCTGCCGTCGAGCGTCATGAACAACGGCGTTGGCGACATGGCGTCGACCGCTTACAAGCTCTCTTCATCCGTCGGCGACGCAGTGGCCACGGCCCGGATCACGAGCACCGGTTTCGTATTGAACTCGGGCTTCTGGCACAGTGTGATCGGCGTGACGCAAGGCTGCGTGATCGACATTGACGGCAACCAGACCATCTCCGCGACCACGGACGGGCTCATGCTCCTGCGCGCCATGCTCGGCCTCACCGGCACCGCCGTTACCACGGGCGCCACGATTACCGGAGCCCCGCGTACGTCGTGGGAGCAAATTTCGCCCTATGTGCACCTGGCAGCATTGAACCTCGACGGCTCCGGCAATACCAGCGCAGCGACTGACGGCGTGTTGCTGCTGCGCGCGATGTTCGGCCTGACTGGTACGGCCGTGACCAACGGCATCGCCACCAATGGCCAGACCTGGACCACAATTCGCAATTACCTGAATACGCAGTGCGGCGGCAATTTCGCACCGTAGCGGACAGGTTGTAGCGCCGCTTTTCGCGAATTCATCAATCAGGATACGTCAGGAAGGACGTCATGAAATCACGCTTGTTTTCGATGCTGGCAACGATCAGCTGGATGTTCGTGATGGGCCTTACACAAGCGCAGGTGCCACGTACGATCAACTATCAGGGATACCTCACCACGCCAAGCGGTGCCCCGGTCAACAGTCCCGGTTTGCAAATGGTGTTCAACATCTACAACGTCGCGGCGTCCGGCGGCGCATTACACACCGAGACACAGACGGTGGTCGTCAACAACGGTGTCTTCAACGTGCTGCTAGGCAGCGCCGCGACGCTCACGCTGCCGTTCGATGTGCCGTATTACCTCGGCGTGACGCCGGGCGCCGACGCCGAGATGACGCCACGGCTGCCGCTCGCGGCGAGTCCGTACGCGATCCGCGCGGCCACGGCGACCACTGCGCTGACGGCGAACTCTGCGAGCACCGCGAACAGCGCGACGACGGCCACTACGGCGACCACGGCAACCACAGCCACGACAGCGACCACCGCCGCCAGCGCCGACGCCCTGTCGCCCGCCGCCACGGTGCCTGGCTCTCAGATTACCAACGCCTCGATCACGGCCGCCAAGCTCGCGAGCAGCGGTTGCACCGGCTGCCAGGTCCTGCAGTACAACGGCAGCGCCTGGGTCTGCGTGGCACTGCCGGCGGCGCCAGGCGGCACCGTCACCAGTGGCGCTACCGGTTCGGGCCTCACGGGTGGGCCGATTACGGGCAGTGGAACGATCGCGGTGGACTACGCCGTAGTTCAGGGGCGTGTAACCGACAATTGCCCACCGGGTTCGAGCATTCGCGCGATCGCCACCGACGGCACCGTCACCTGCCAGACGAACAGCGCGACGGCGGCGGCCCCGCAGGCTACGTCAACCGGCGTGCCGATCTTCCAGAACTTCGCGAGCAGGTCGGCGACCATCACGATCGGCTCGGATGGCCTGCCGGTCATTGCCTTCCTGGCGCCGACGACGAACCAGCTGATGCTGTTGAGATGCGGAACGCCCACTTGCCTGCCGTCGAGCCAGAACGACCTGCGGTTGGTCGACACGGCCTCCGGACAGCCGCCGGCGATCGCAATCGGATCCGATGGCTTTCCGATCCTGTCGTATCACAACGGCACCACCGTGAAATTTGCAAAATGCAGCTCGGTCGACTGTGCGACGGTCACGCTTCGCACCATCGATTCGGCGACGGCATCTGCCGCCGGTAATCCGAGCGGGATCAGCGTCGGCGCGGATGGCTTTCCGCTGATCTTCTACAACCGCGGCACCGGCTTGCGCGTGGTGAGGTGCTCCAATGCCAGCTGCAGCACCTCGACGTCCACAACCCTGGCCAACTTGAATCAGACGACCACGCATTTGTCGGTGGCTACCGGAAGCAACGGATTGCCCGTCGTCGTCTTTGGCGAAACTTCGTCGGGGTTCTCGTCCCTGCGACTGCTGCGCTGCGGCGATGCCACCTGCAGCGCGGGGCTGCTAAACAACGTGTCCGTCGAGGACGTGCAGGCTGCCAATGCATTCCAGTACACGTCGGTCGCCATCGGACTGGACGGCCTGCCCATCATCGCGTTCTACAACGCCATCAACGGCGATCTCAAAGTGCTGCGATGTACCAGCGCCGCCTGCGACTCCAACGGCACCACGACCACCACGGTCGACACCACGGGCGACGTGGGCAAGTACGCGTCCATCGCCATCCCGCCGGACGGCCTGCCGATCGTTTCGTATTATGACGCTACGAATACGGAGCTGAAGACGGCCAAGTGCGGCAACGTCGGCTGCACTGCCAACAACACGATCCAGTCGATCACGGCAGACGCCGGCGATGTTGGACAGGAAACTTCGGTCACCATCGGCCTCGACGGCATGCCCGTGATCGCCTACACCGACGTCACCAACACACGGCTGCGCGTCGCGCGCTGCAACAATTCGTTCTGCACGCCGTATTTCCGTCGCCGCTGAATCCTTTAGACGGCGCCGCGCGGGCACGATACCCACGTAGCATTTGATGAGGTCATGGCGGTTCCCCTTTGTGACACGGTGACCGGCGAGGCGCTCACCGGCTTTGCAGCCGGCTCCAGCCCGAGTGGAGTCGCCTTCGATGGTGCTGATATCTGGTGAAGAACGGCACCGCAGTAACCAAACTCTCGCCCGGTTGAGGCGGAAAATAGCATCATCTTTTTGATCAATGCTTTATTTCATAGGGCTTGGCTGCCGATATTGCTTATAGTCGACTTTTTGGAAAATTACGGGTTTAGCCCTTATTGGTTGGGCATTTCAACAAAAAGCCATATGCGCAGCAAGCTGCATTCCTTGACTGCCAGGCTCGCGCAATTCGCCTGTTGAATCAGTCCGAATCGACGAGTTTCTCGATCGCCTTCGCATCCACCGGCGTGCCACCGAGCGATGCGCAGTCCATGCCCTGCTTCGAGAGCGCCGCGCAGATCGCGTTGAGCCGTGCGTCCTGTGCGGCGCTGTGATCGAGCAATTTGTGGATCGCCTGCACCAGCGGATCGTCCAGATCAGCCGAAATGCCGTACGCCGAGAAGCCAATTTTCTGTGCGGTTTCCTCGCGTTTTTCTTTCGTTTCGGCAGTGATGATGCGTGCGGGAATACCGACAGCCGTTGCGCCCGGTGGCACCGCCTTGAGCACGACGGAGTTTGAGCCGACACGCGCGCCCTCCCCCACCGTGAAACTGCCCAACACCTTGGCACCTGCACTCACGATCACGCCCTTCGCGAGCGTCGGATGTCGCTTGGCACCACGTTCCAGCGACGTTCCACCGAGCGTCACGCCCTGATAAATCGTGCAGTCGTCATGCACCTCGGCCGTTTCACCAATTACGATGCCCATGCCGTGATCAATGAACACGCGACGGCCGATGAAGGCCCCCGGATGGATCTCGATGCCGGTCAGGAAGCGCGAACAATGCGACACCCAGCGGCCCAGCGTCTTGAACCCGGCGCGCCACAACGCGTTGGCGACGCGATGCAAACGGATCGCATGAAAACCGGGATATGACAGCCAGATGTTGAGCGCGGAGGTGGCGGCCGGGTCTTTGGCGCGAATCGCGGCAATATCTTCGCGGATGCGATCAAACATGAACGTATGTGAAAATTCGGGTTGAAGGATCTTGAATGCTTCGCGAGTGTAGAGGTTTCGCTGTAATCCCTTATTCCACAAAGGACTCAGGGCCAAGCGAAGCGATCAGGCAGACTGCGGCCGACCCCGTGGTTCCACGTGCCGGTTCGTGCCCCTGCCAATCCGCGAAGCGCGCCAGTGGCCATTTCCCCGCCGCGCAACGCCGTCTTTCACTGCAACCAGACCGCATTGTTCGCGAACGACGCCACCTGGCGCCGGGCTGTACGCTTGCCACCGTCGATTGACGCTTTAAGGCGCAGCTCAACACACAGTGCATCTTGTCTTTCAGGATCAGGATCCATCATGAATCGCAGACTCTTTCACCGTTTTGCAGCCGTCGCTCTGACCACAATCATCACATCGCATGCGCACGCGCAGGACGTCACGCTCAAGATTTCGCATTTCTTCCCGCCAACGTCCAATGCGCACGCCAGCATCCTGGTACCGTGGACGCAGCGCATCGAAGCGGCATCGAACGGCCGCATCAAGTTCCAGATCTATCCCTCGATGCAACTCGGCGGCACACCGGGCCAACTGATTGATCAGGCGAGGGACGGCGTCGCCGACATCGTCTGGACGCTGCCGGGTTACACGCCGGGACGCTTTCCGAAAAGCGAAGTGTTCGAACTGCCGCTGCTCGTGCAGTCAGGCGAGCAGGCCAGCCGTGCCGCGTGGGATTACTCGCAAAAACATCTGCTCGACGAGTTCAAGGGTGTAAAGCTCCTCGCGGTACACACCCATGATGCCGGGCAACTGCACATGGCGCGAAAAGCCGTGCGTACACTGGAAGACCTGCGTGGCATCAAGCTGCGTGCACCGAACCGTGTCGCCAACAAGATGCTGGCCGCACTCGGTGCATCTCCGGTAGCGCTGCCGTTCACCGCTCTGCACGAGAGCCTGAGCAAGGGCATTCTCGACGGCCTGTTCATCACCTGGGAGGCGTTGCCGTCAACCAAGCTCAACGACATCGTCAAGCATCACACCGAAATGCCCGCCGGCTCGCCTGCGCTCTACACCAGCGTGCTCGTCATCGCGATGAACGAGGCCAGCTACAAGGCGCTCCCCACTGATCTGCGAGCGATTCTCGATCGTCATTCGGGGATGGAGCTGGGCGCTTCCATTGGTCGTGCCTGGGACCGCACGGCGCTTGTGGCACGGCAGGCAGAAATCAGCGGTGGCGACGCGCTGATCACCTTGACGCCGGCGGAATACACCCGCTGGGAGCTCGCGGCGCAGCGCGTCACGCGCGAATGGGTCACCGAGATGAAAGGCCGCAACATGGATGCGGTCACATTGCTCAGCGACGCACAGGCCGCGCTCGCAAAATACGCAATCACCGTGAAGCGATAGTCGGCGTGACGGTTCGCCGTCAGGCAACCAGAAAACGACTCCGACCGACATGACTCGCCGGCAATCCGGCGATACTGTCTACCGCAGATCGCGTGCCGTGTCGCGAGACTGCGATCACTTGCCGGAGGAATTCCAATTGAAAAAGTTCGCTATCGTTCACGCTGCCATCGCGGCATGTGCCGTCGTCCTTGCGTCAATGGCATCAGTCAGCTTCGCGCAATATCCCGACAAACCCATTCGCCTGATCGTGCCCTATCCGCCGGGTGGTGCAACCGATGTGATCGGTCGCGTCATGGCGCAGAAGCTGGCGGCCGCGCTGAATCAATCCGTCGTCGTCGACAACCGTGCGGGCGCGACCGGAAACCTGGGCGCCGCCGCTGTCGCCAAGGAAAAACCGGATGGCTACACCTTGCTGATGGGCGCACTGACCAGCCATTCCATCAGCAGCGTGCTGTCCCCGGCGTCGGCGCAATTTGACATGGAAAAAAGCTTTGCGCCGGTTGCCATTGTGGGCCGCGTTCCGTTGGTTTTCGTCGTCAATCCCGGCGTCAAGGCGAACACGCTCGCCGAGCTGATCGCGCTGGCCAAGGCCAATCCCGGCAGCATTACCTACGCCTCCAGCGGCAATGGCTCGCCACAGCATCTGGCCGGTGAAATGTTCCAGCGGCTGGTCGGCGTAAAGCTGCTGCATGTGCCGTACAAAGGCAGCGGGCCGGCGATGACCGATCTGATCGGTGGCCAGGTACAGATGATGATAGAAACGGCGCCGGCCGCACAGGGTCATGTGAAGGCGGGCAAGCTGCGCGCACTGGCAACGGCAACGACCGTGCCGATTCCTTCACTGCCGGGCGTACCCACCGCCCCCGAAGCCGGGCTCAAGGGATTTGACGTGAGCTCAATGTTCGGCATCCTCGCGCCCGCAGGAACACCAGCACCCGTGATCGCCAAATTGAACGCAACGCTCAAGAGCATTCTCGAACAGCAGGACGTCAAGGATTCGATGCTTGCACAGGGCGCGAATGCGACCTACACCACGCCGGAGCTAGCCACACAGGCGATCCGAGCCGAGGTGACGATGTGGGCACAAGTAATCAAGGATGGCAACATCAAGGGGGATTGATGAAACTCACGAGTACCGCCTCCGGCGTCATTGTCATCGCACCAACGCCATTCCTGCCGGACGGCGCGATTGATAGTGCTTCGATTGATCGCATGACGGATTTCTTTGTTGCCAGCGGCATGACCGGCATCACCGTGCTCGGCCAGCTCGGCGAAGCGCCCAAGCTGGAGCACGCGGAATCCGTTGACGTGGTGAAGCGCGTGATCAGGCGCGCGTCGAACCTCCCCATCGTCGTTGGCGTGTCCGCGCCCGGCTTCGCGGCCATGCGTGCGCTCACGCGGGATGCGATGGATGCCGGTGCGGCCGGCGTGATGATCGCGCCACCGAACACCTTGCGCACCGATGATCAGATCGCGACGTATTACAAACAGGCGAGTGAAGCGATCGGCACCGACGTGCCGTTCGTGATTCAGGACTATCCGCTGACATTCTCGGTACAGATGACGCCTGCCGTGATTCGCCGCATCGTGATGGAGAATCCCGCCTGCGTGATGCTCAAACATGAGGACTGGCCGGGTCTCGACAAGATTTCGACCTTGCGCGGTTATGAGCGCGACGGCTCGATGCGCCACATCTCGATCCTCTGCGGCAACAACGCCCTGTTCCTCGATTTCGAGATGGAGCGCGGTGCCGATGGCGCCAACACGGGTTATTGCTTTCCCGACATGCTGGCCGATGTGGTGCGGCTGTCTGCCGCTGGCAAGCGCGATGAAGCGCATGACTTGTTCGATGCGCATCTGCCGCTGATCCGCTACGAGCAGCAGCCGGGACCGGGACTTGCCGTACGCAAATATGTGATGATGAAACGCGGCATCCTGAGTCATGACACCTTGCGCAAACCCGGCGCCGCACTGTCTGCCGTTGCGCGGACCGAAGTGGATTACCTGCTGTCGCGGGTGGCACTCGTGGATGCCCGGGCCCGCCTTTAGGCATTCGCTGCGGCACTCCGTTGCAGTGGTTCAAAATGCGGTGCACTGAAGCAAACCGCACATGAGCCCGCTCAACGACCAATCCGCATCTGCTGCAAACGACCGCTTGCGGCCCACGCCGGTGCGTCACATCAACCCGGTTCCGGTTTGCCTGTCGATCGACGGGTTCGCCGAACTGTTTTCGTGCCGCATCAATTCGCTGCCGCAGAATGTCGCGCTGCTCGGATGGCTTGAGCACACCGGCCGCTGGTATTGCGCGCCGCTGCGCCTTGCCGATGCAGGAGCGGGTCATTTCAGTCGCATCTTTCAGCAACGTGGCACCGACCGGCTGATCGATTTTCTTTCGCGCGACATTCTTCCCGCGTTGAACACATCCTCGCTGTGGTTTCCGTTCGCGTTTTATGACGGCTGGCGTGAGCGCGTCGCCTACTCGAACGATTTCCGCTGGATCACGCCGCCCGATCTCGGCGATTGGCCGGAGTGGCAGGGCGCGCCGGGAGAACTCCCGATCCTGAGCCCAAGCCGGCACTGGCTGGCCTGTTACGGTGCCCATCAGGGCGACCCCAGCGCACTGCTGCTGCCCGAAGCGCATTACCTGATGACCGGCGGCTACGCCCATCTGTTCGCCGAGGTCCAGCGGCTGCGCACGCCGTGGCAACACAAACGGACGCGGGCAATCTTCGCCGGCGGCGATCACGGTGACTACCGCAACTTTTTCGTCGCACCGGCCGACATCAGTCTGCACCCGCGTCGTCTGCTGCAGCAGGTCGTTGTGCAGCAGTCGCTCGACGTCGATGTCCATCTCGGGCAATCCGTCTCGCGCGCCGAACAGATGAGCCGCCGCTACATCCTTGACGTCGACGGCTTCGCTCGCACCTGGGACGCTTGGGCATGGAAGATGATGAGCGGCAGCGCGGTGCTGTCGGTCGCGTCGCCCTGGGTCAGTTTTTTTACCGAGCAATTTTCGGCGTGGGAACACTTCGTGCCGGTCAGCAACGACTTGTCCGATCTCGCCGAAAAAATTGCGTGGTGTCATGACCATGACGCGGAATGTGAAGCCATCGCCGGTCGCGCCCTCGAGCGCGCAACGACGGTCTATCGCCGCGACGCAGTGGCCGAGCGGCTGCTGCAAAAACTGCGATCACGACTGGCCGAGGCACCGCCCGAAGACTGGGCCTGACCGGCGTCCGGCGTTGGCACCCGCGCTCGCTGCCAAGCCCCATTCGCGACCGGGCAGCAGCCGTTTTGTCACCTCGAAATGACCGAAAAAACGCATCAGCTTTTTCACGAAACCTTTATTTCATTGGGCTCAGAACGACATTTTGCGAATAGTCGACTATTTGCAATTTCACTGACTAAGCCCTCTATGAATGGTCCTTTCATGAAAAAGTTGTATGGCAATTTTCACTGAATAAAAGCTCCCTCACCTGGTCACCTGCTTTGCCGGTAGCCGAGTCGGGCGGAAATTGCCTGCGCGGTTGCCTTGACGTCCTGCGCAATCGGGCTTGTCCAGCTCACGTCAAATTCCGCTGCCGAACCGAGCGCCGTCAGCGCCAGCACGATTTCGCCGGTGTGATCAAAAACCGGAGCCGAAAAGGCGTTCACGCCGGGGACAGGGTTGCCCTGCGCGCGCGCCAGGCCGCGTTTGCGCACGTCAGCCAGCTCCGCATCCAGCGCCTCCAGCGCCTGCCGTGCGGCCGCCCGCTGCTTCGCGTCAGGCGAGGTTGCGACGAGTGCGGTTTCGATTTGCGCCGGCGTAACGAAGGCAGAAAAAACCATCCCGGTCGCGGTCTGGTTGAGTTGCATGACGGTGCCGGTACGCATGTTGACGTGGATCGGCCGCACCGACTGCTCAAAGCGCACAATTGTCGGGCCGTAGTTTCCCCACACGGCGATCGCGGTGGACTGCCCCGTGCGGCTGGACAACGCGGACATCTCAGCGCTCGCGATTTTCACCGCGTCCAGCCGATTGAGGCTCACCAGCCCCAGCTCCAGCGCCAACGGCCCAAGGTCGTAGCGGCCGGTGACTGCGTCCTGCTCCATCAAGCCGAGCTTGCAGAAACTCACGAGATAGGCGTGCGCCTTGGCCGGCGGCATGTCGGCCGCCTCGGCAAGCTCTTTCAGCATCATCGCGCCGTCGCTGCGCGTGAGCGCCTGCAACAGGCGCCCGCCGACGTCGATGGACTGGATTCCGCGCTGAATTTTCGCCATCACGGGCCTTAACTAAATTTGTTAATAACGAATTGATTTACTTTTAGCGAATTTTGATCTAGCATGCAATGCAAATCAGCATCGCCATCGGACCACCGCATGACCACGCAAAAGAAATTCGCCTCACACGCCGACCTCGAAGTCAAGAAAGTCAGCTTCGACAAGCTCTCCGACAACGCTTACGCCTACACCGCCGAGGGTGACCCCAACACCGGCATCATCATTGGCGATGACGCGGTGATGGTGATCGACACCCAGGCCACGCCGATCATGGCGCAGGACGTGATCCGCCACATCCGCACGGTGACCGACAAACCGATCAAGTACGTCGTTCTCTCGCACTATCACGCCGTGCGCGTGCTCGGTGCCAGCGGCTACAAGGCTGAGGGCGCGGAGCACATCATCGCCAGCCAGGACACCTATGACCTGATCGTCGAGCGTGGCGAGCAGGACAAGGCGAGCGAGATTGGCCGCTTCCCACGCCTGTTCCAGAACGTGGAATCGGTGCCGCCGGGCATGACCTGGCCGACCCTGACCTTCAAGGGCGAGATGACGCTTTGGCTCGGCAAGCTGGAAGTCAAGCTGATGCAGGTTGGTCGTGGTCACACCAAGGGCGACACCATCGCGTGGATTCCGTCGCAGAAGGTGCTGTTCTCGGGCGACCTCGTGGAGTTCGACGCCACGCCCTATGCCGGTGATGCCTACTACGAAGACTGGCCAGCCACGCTGGATGCCATTGCCGCGTTGAAGCCCGAGAAGCTGGTTCCGGGCCGAGGCGCCGCATTGCAAACCGCAGAGCAGGTTGCCGCCGGCCTCAAGGGCACGCGCGAATTCGTGAGCGAACTGTATGCCTCGGTGAAGGCCGGTGCCCAGGCCGGACGCGATCTGCGCGCCGTCTATCGCGAAACCTTTGATCGCCTGAAGCCCAAGTACGGCCACTGGGTGATTTTCGATCACTGCATGCCGTTCGACGTCACGCGCGCATACGACCTTGCGACTGGTCACCGCGATCCGCGCATCTGGACTGCGGAGCGCGATATCGAAATGTGGAAAGCGCTCGAGGGTTGACTGGCTGGCGATCAGCTGCCGAAGCAAAGTGAACAGCGCTGCGAGGAGGCAGAGTGCTCAAGACCTATACCTATCCGAAGTACGCCTATAACCGTCCACCGGAATTAAGCGGTGCAGGTCCGCGCCGCTATCCGGTGGTGATCATCGGGGCCGGCCCGGTCGGGTTGACCGCCGCGCTGGATTGCCAGCTTCAGGGTATCCCGGTCATCGTGATCGACGATGACGACACCGTGTCGGTCGGGTCGCGCGGCCTTTGCTATGCCAAACGCGCACTGGAAGTGCTGGATCGCGTCGGTGTGGGACAGGCGGTGGTCGACAAGGGGGTTGAGTGGAACGTCGGCCGCACTTTTTTTGGTGAAAAAGAGGTCTACAACTTCAACCTCTCGCCCGAGCCTGACCACAAACGACCCGGCATGATCAATCTGCAGCAGTACTATCTGGAGCAGTTTCTGGTGGATCGCTGCAACGTCCGGGGCATCGAGCTGCGCTGGAAGAACAAAGTCATCGCGGTGGACACCGGCGACGGCGATTGCGTGACGCTACAGGTCGAGACACCGGATGGCGCGTATGCGTTGACGACCGACTGGCTGATCGTGTGCGATGGTGCGCGCAGCCCGATCCGCACCATGATGGGGCTCGACATCGACGGCAAGGTGTTCATGGATCGCTTCCTGATCGCCGATGTCGTGATGAAGGCGGACTTCCCGGCCGAGCGCTGGTTCTGGTTCGATCCACCGTTTCATCCGAACCAGTCGGTGCTGCTGCATCGCGAAGCGGACAATGTCTGGCGTATCGATTTCCAGCTCGGCTGGGATGCGGACCCGCAGGTCGAAAAACAGCCGGAGCGCGTCATCCCGCGCATCAAGGCGATGCTCGGAGAAGACCGGGAGTTTGACCTTGAGTGGGTCAGCGTCTACACCTTCCAGTGTCGCCGCATGAACCGCTTCAATCACGGGCGCGTACTGTTTGCCGGTGACGCGGCACATCAGGTGTCGCCATTCGGCGCGCGCGGCGCCAATAGCGGCGTGCAGGACACGGACAACCTCGTGTGGAAGTTGAAACTGGTCATGGACGGCAAGGCGCCGGCGACGTTGCTCGACACCTACTCCGACGAGCGCTGCTGGGCGGCGGATGAAAACATCCTCAATTCAACGCGCTCGACCGACTTCATCACGCCCAAGAGCAATGCCAGCAAGACGATTCGCGCGGCCACCTTGCAACTCGCACGGAAGCATGCCTTCGCACGCAAACTGGTGAATTCCGGACGTCTCTCGGTGCCGGCGTTCTACACCGGTTCGACGCTCAATACGCCCGATGGCGACACGTTTACGGGCATGATGGAACCGGGTGCACCGATGGATGATGCACCGGTCCGCCTGAATGGTCACGACGCCGTTGACGGCTGGCTGCTCGACCATCTGGGCAATCGCTTTCAGGCAATCATCTACGCCGATGACGTGTCGCGCGTCGACGTTGACGCACTCATGCGGCTGCGTGATGCTGCGATCGGCGTCGACCCTGTCATCGTCACGCCCGGTGCGGCGGCCGTGCCCGGCATAACCACACTGCATGACAGCCGGGGGCGCCTCGCGCAGCGCTACGATGCGCGCGACGGTACGGTCTATCTTGCCCGGCCGGACCAGCACGTCGCCGCCCGCTGGCGCGCATTCGACATGACGCGTATCCGCGCCGCCGTGCAACGCGCGACCGGCAACGCCTGAACCGGAGCCCACATGCCGCTGCAACTCAATCCGAACTTTCATCAGCCCGATCATCGTTACCATCGCGATTTCTCGCCGGGCGACGATTTCTATCAACTGCTGATCGACACGCACCGTGACTTGACCGACGAACAGAGCGCGCTGCTGAATGCGAAACTGGTGCTGCTGCTCGCCAATCAAATCGGCGACCTGACCATCCTGCGCGAAGCCATGCAGCTTGCGCGCGACGATCTTTAGCAAGCGGTCACGAGCCGCAACAAGGAGAAACTCATGCTGGTACAACGACTTCATCACGTGGCCTACCGCTGCCTCGACGCCAAGCAGACGGTGGAGTGGTACAAGAAACATCTCGACATGGACTTCGTGCTCGCCATTGCCGAGGATCAGGTGCCGTCCACCGGCGCGCCGGATCCGTACATGCACATCTTCCTCGATATGGGTCAGGGCAATGTGCTCGCCTTCTTCGAGTTGCCGAACAGTCCAACCATGGGCCGGGATGAAAACACGCCGAAGTGGGTGCAGCATCTGGCGATGAAAGTGGATTCCGTCGATACCCTGCTCAAGGCCAAGGCAAAACTCGAGGCCGGCGGCATCGAAGTCATCGGACCGACTGATCACACCATCTTCAAGTCCATCTACTTCTTCGACCCGAACGGACATCGACTCGAACTTGCTGCCGACACCGGCACGCCAAAGATGGCGGAGATGCTCAATGAGGTGAAATGGGAGATGCTGGAGGAATGGTCAAAAACCAAACGTGCGCCAAAGCATGCCGCATGGA
>CAYMSY010000035.1:0-15100 GCA_964393195.1 uncultured Alcaligenaceae bacterium
GACTTCACCGACCCGTCCCTCGATTCACTTTTTGGTCCGCGCTGACTCATGGATTGGCTGACCAGCGTTGATCCCGCTACAGTTGGCGTTGCCTTCGGAATCGCGGGCATCGCGGTCACTGCCGTCATTGCGCTGCTGACCAGCGTTGGCGACTGGACCCGTTCGCTGTCATGGTGGGTTGCTGCCGCGCTCTGCCTGACCGTCGGCTACACACTCAACACATTTCAGGCCTACATGCCACCCGTCTGGGCGATCGCTGTCAGCAATCCGTTGACTGTCATCGGGGGCTGCCTCTTTTACGTCGGCATGCGCCACGTCGTCGGCGCTCCGGTTCCCTTGATCCAGCTCTTGCCCATCGTTCTTGTGTCGGTGCTGCGCAGCATTCTGTTCGTTTTCGTCTGGCCCAGCCTGCTCGGTCGTGTGTTCAGCCAGCTCGCCTGCCTGCTGGTCATCACCCTGCTCAATGTGTCGGTGCTGCGGCTTCTGGATCATGGCTACTACCACTTTCCGGCGCGCTTTCTGCTAATCGTCAACATACTGCTGCTATTGCTGCTGGCCGCGCGTGGCGCAGTGGTGCTGATCTTTGGCGCGCCGGCATCAGCCATGATTCGGACGCCGGTCAACGCGCTTATCTATTGTGTCGCCGGACTGCTGATCCTGTCTTATCTGGCGGGCATTTTGCTGATCTGTTTTGCCGAGAAACAGACCATGCTGCGGATGCTGGCAACCGAAGACAGTCTCACCGGCGTGCGCAATCGTCTGGGGCTGCGCGACGCGCTGAACGGCTGGCCAGAAAAGCAGGGCGGCGCCGTGACCGTGTTTGACATTGATCATTTCAAGCGCGTCAACGACGGCTTTGGCCACGAGACGGGCGATATTCTGCTCAAGACTTTCGCCCATGCACTGCGCGCTACCGCACCCGCCGGAGCAACCATTGCCCGCCTCGGCGGGGATGAATTCTGTGTGGTCGAACCGCTGTCGACACCAACGTTTTCAACTGATTGGATCGAAACGCTCAAACACCAGTTACCGACCCGGCTGGAGATTGCATCGCCATCGGCCGTCTCCTGCAAGGTCAGCCATGGTTCGGCGCGCTTCGCGAGCATTCAGTCAGGATTCACCGACGCGCTGCGTGAGGCCGATCGCGCGCTATATCGCTCCAAGGCCGGGCGCTCGACGCCAGAGTCACGCGCTGCCTGAGTCAGTCCCGCTAGCCGCGCCCGACAAACGGCATCTTGGTTGCCATGATGGTCATGAACTGCACGTTAGCTTCCAGTGGCAGATTGGCGATGTGAACAATCGCATCGGCAACGTGTTTCACGTCCATGCGTGGCTCGACCGCCATTTCGCCGTTGGCCTGCATGACCCCTTTGGTCATGCGCTCGGTCATTTCGGTCGCGGCATTGCCGATGTCGATCTGGCTGCAGGCGATGTCGTACTTGCGGCCGTCGAGCGACGTGGTCTTGGTGAGGCCGGTGATCGCGTGCTTGGTGGATGTGTAGGGCGCACTGTTCGGTCGCGGCGCATAGGCCGAGATTGAACCGTTGTTGATGATGCGACCGCCGCGCGGAGTCTGTGACTTCATGACCCGGAAGGCTTCCTGAGTGCAAAGGAAGGAACCGGTGAGATTGGTATCGACCACCGCCTTCCACTGCTCAACGGTGATGTCTTCCAGCAGCACCGGCGGTGCGCCGATGCCGGCATTGTTGAAGATCACGTCGACGCGACCGAAGGCGGCGACGGTCTTGTCGAAGAGCGCTTTCACCGATGCCGGATTGCAGACGTCGGTGACCACTGCGAGGCCGCGCTTCGCGTCTTCCCCTGCGGAAGCAACAGCCGCTTCGAGCTCCGCCTGGCGGCGCCCGGCGAAGGCGACGCTGTAGCCGGCCTTGAGCAGCGCGACGGCGGACGCCTTGCCGATACCTGCCGATGCGCCGGTGATGATTGCGACCTTGCCGTTTGCGGTGCTCATGGTGTCTCCTTGAAAAGCGGGTGTTCTTTGGCTTCGGCAAGTGTAAGCACCGGCGTCACGCAACAGTCGATGCCGTCGAAGAAATCGGTCCAATGCGCAAGCGGCTGTGCGACAAAGCAATCGGCCAGCTCCTTGCGCACGCGCAGCGCCACGACACCTTCGCTACTGCCGAGTGACTTGAGATGCGGTTTGCCCAGTGCATCGCAGAGCAGATGCCAGAACTTTTCTTCCAGCGAGCCGACGGCGAGAAAACGCCCGTCCGCCGTCGGGTAGACCCCGTAGCAGGGCCAGCCCCCGGTCAGCCAGTCTTCGCCTCGCGGACGCACGGCATCAAGCGCCAACCCATGTTCCGCGATAACGTTGAGTTTCGCCACTTCGTGCGTCATCGACACATCAACGAACGAACCGCGTCCGCTCGCTTTCGCCTGCACCAGGCCGGCACAGATGCGCGCAGCGGCGGCAAGTGCGCCGCCGGCGAGATCGGCGATCTGCCAGTTTGAGATGGCGGGTGGTCGCCCACGTTCGCCAATCTGGTCGAGCACACCGCTCATGGCGAGATAGTTGATGTCGTGTCCGGCGCGATGTGCCCACGGGCTATCGCTGCCGTAGCCTGTGATTGCACAGTAGACCAGCGCCGGGTTGTGTTCGCGCAATGCGTCATAGCCAAGCCCGAGCCTCGTCATCACGCCGGGCCGGAAGCCCTCGACCAGGGCGTCGCTCTGCGCAACCAGCGCCAGCAAGCGCTCACGGCCCGCAGGCGTCTTTAGATCCAGCCGCTCAACCCGTTTGCCACGATTGACGATGGTGTAGAGCGGCGCCACCTGATCGGACGGCGCATCTGCCGCCAGCCCGAGGCGATTGGCATAGTCACCCTCCGGCGGCTCGACCTTGATCACGTCGGCGCCCCATTCGGCCAGCATGCGCGTGCACGCAGGACCGGGCAGCAGGCGCGTGAGGTCCAGAATCCGAACGCCGGAGAGGGGTTGATCCATCGGGGTGGATTATGGAATGCGCAGAATCCGCTTGACGTCTTTTGCGACGGTGAGCGCCGCCTCAAGTGTCGGTGCGGTGCAGGTCACATGGCCCATCTTGCGCGCCCGCCTTGCCTCCGCTTTGCCATACAGATGAAGATGCGCTCCGGGCAAGGCAAGCACCTGATCCCAGGCGGGCTGCATCGGTGTCGCGGCGTCGAACCAGACGTCGCCAAGCACGTTCACCATAACCACCGGTTGAATCAGCGCCGCGTCACCGAGCGGCGCTCCGATCAGCACTCTAACCTGCTGCTCGAACTGCGATGTTTCACAGCCCTCGATCGTGTAATGCCCGCTGTTGTGCGGCCTCGGGGCGATTTCGTTGAGCAGCAAGCCGTCGGCGGTGACAAACATTTCCACGCAAAGCACGCCAACATAATCGAGTGCATCAACCAGCTGTCGCGCCAGAGTCTGCGCCTGTTCCAGTCGTGCCGTATCAATTCGAGCCGGAACCATCGTCAGGTCGAGAATGCCGTTGACGTGCTGGTTCTCCTGCACCGGCCACACGCGCACCTCGGCAGACGCCGAACGGGCCACCAGCACCGATATTTCACGTTCGAACGGAATCAGCGCTTCCAGCACGCAGGGCGCCTGTTTCATGCTCATCCACGCCAGTAATGCCTGAGTCGGCGACGTCACGCGCTGCTGGCCCTTGCCGTCGTATCCAAGCGTCGCCGTCTTCAAAATGCCGGGAAACAGTGTGGCCGGCGCGTCACGCAGATCCTCCGCGCGTTCGATCACGGCGTAGCTTCCGACTGGCAAACCGTGCTCCGAAAAGAAGCGCTTCTCCTTGCGTCGGTCCTGCGCGATGCGTACTGCGATAGCACCGGGTCGGGTCGGCACGACAGCGGCGAGCGCCTCAAGCGTCGCGGCCGGCACATTTTCAAATTCAGTCGTGACTGCGGCAACACGCTGGCCAAATTTGGCCACCGCGTCCATATCGTCATACACCGCGACGATCACATCGTCCGCCGCTTGTGCTGCCGGGCCCGTTGCATCCGGATCAAGCACCAGCACGCGATAGCCCATTGCCTGAGCCGCATGCACAAACATGCGCCCCAACTGGCCGCCGCCGAGGCAGCCCAACCACGATCCGGGTGGCAACATCACTATTTGTCAGCGAGGACCGGCGGCACCAGCATGGCGCGCGCGCTGGCGGTCTGCTCTTCGCGGAACGAGAGCAGCTGCTGTGCCAGTGCCTTGCTGGAAATTCCGAGCATGGCGATCGCAAACAGCGCGGCATTCGCCGCGCCGGCCTCGCCAATGGCGAACGTCGCGACCGGCACGCCCTTGGGCATTTGCACGATTGAGAGCAGCGAATCCTCGCCTCGAAGATACTTCGACGGCACTGGCACCCCCAGCACTGGTACCGTGGTCTTCGCTGCCAGCATGCCGGGTAGATGAGCTGCGCCTCCCGCCCCCGCGATGATCACGCGAATACCGCGTTCAAGCGCCGATTCGGCATAGCTGAACATATCGTCCGGCGTCCGGTGCGCGGATACGACCTTTGCCTCGAAATTCACGCCAAAGCGCTCCAGCACCTCCGCCGCGTTTTTCATGACGTCCCAGTCGGAGGAGGAGCCCATGACCAGCCCCACCACCACGCCTATACCGTTTGCCCCGTTTTGCATGAGGCGGATTCTATCGTTCAGGCGGGCTTCAGCCTGAACAATCAGGTATTGCACCGTGCGCCGGGACGCAGTGACGGAACCCGGGAATGTGCCTTGGCCACGAGATGACGGAAAATAGCAACATGTCGTTCTCCCGCATTATTGCCGTCACCGCCGCAGGTTTCATCGTGGCCGCCGCCTCGGCCAATGACGCTGCTGTCAAGGACGCAGCCGAAGGGTTTCGTTTCGGGGATTTGAAGCGTGTCAACGCGGCGCTCTCGCAGGTGCGTGGCCACGTGCTGGAAAACTACGTCGAATACTGGGCGCTGCGGTTGCAGATCGACAGTGCCAATCGCGGCGATATTGAACGTTTTCTCAAGACCACGGCAGGCACGGCCGTCGGTGACCGCATGCGCGTCGACTGGCTCAAGCAGCTCGGTCGCAGCGGCGACTGGGACCGCTTTGAACAGGTTTCCGCCGGCTTCGATACCGACGACAGTGAAGTTGCCTGCTACCGCACAACGCTGGCTGCGCGCAGCAGTCCGAAGGATCCGCTGCCGGTCCCGCGTGGCGTTTGGGAGGACCGTCTGACCGAGTCCTGCGCGGACGCTTTTGCCGCGCTTGCCCGTCGCCGGCAAGTCAGCGCGGAGGACGCAGCCTGGCGGTTCCGCACGAGCGCGGACGGCGGAACGCTGGTCGCCGCATCGCGGGTGGCGACCACGCTTGGCGAAGGTATTGCTCCCAACCCTGATGTGCTGCAACGTGCGCACGCCAACCCGGAAGCTTTTCTGCGGGGAAGCGCGAGTGCCGCCTCGCGATCGTCGCGCGAGGCCGCGCTTTACGCGCTGACCAAGCTCGCCCGCGCCGACGTCGTAAAGGCGCGCAGTGCGTGGACGCCGGTCCGGTCGAAATTTAGCGACGACGAGCAGCGCTACGCAGCAGGGCAGATCGCCTACGCCAGTGCGCGAAGGCTTGACGTGGCAGAGGCTCTCGATTGGGCCAAACGAGCTACCGACGGCGAGGCGTTTACCCGGCTGGGCGATTGGCAGGCGGCATGGATCGCGCGCGCGGCTATGCGTGCCGGAGCGTGGCCCGAGGTGTTGCGCGCAGTCAATGCGATGAGCCCGTCGACGAATGGCGGGCAAAACGATCCGACGTGGCGCTACTGGAAAGCGCGGGCGCTGGCGGCAACCGGCGACAAGGCCGCTGCGCAACCACTTTATGCCGAACTGTCGAAAGAGAACACGTTCTACGGACTACTCGCCGCCGAAGAAATCAATGCGCCGCTGCCACCGCACGTCGACCTCAAGGCCGGCGCCGTAAAGCCCACCGCAGAGGACTTCAAACAGTTCGACCAGTCGGCCGCCGCCAGGCGTGTGCTCAAACTCTCGGAACTGGGTTTGCGTGCCGACGCTGCGCGCGAGTGGTACAGCGTGGTCAAGGACTTCAACGACAAGGATTCTCTCGTCGCGGCCGAGTGGATGCGCGACAAAGGCATCTGGGATCGCTCCATCAACACGGCGGAGCGGACCAAGACAGCGCACGATTTTTCCTTGCGCTTCCAGATGCCGTATGCCGCCGAAATCAAGAAGGCGGCGACCCAGGTTGCGCTTGATCATGCGCTCGTATTCGGCCTGATCCGCCAGGAATCCCGCTTCTGGGCCGAGGCGGTGTCGTCAGCGGGCGCGCTCGGGTTGATGCAAGTGATGCCGGCGACCGGCAAGTGGATTGCTTCGCAGTTGAAGACCGCCGAATTCCGTCCGAGCCATCTCGGCGACGTCGCCGTGAATACCGGTTTTGGCGCCTATTACCTGCGCACCGTGCTTGACCAGATGGGCGGTTCGGAGCCGATGGCGGCGGCTTCGTACAATGCCGGCCCGGGCCGTGCCCGAGCATGGCGGGCCGAGGTGCCGCTTGAAGGCGCGATCTACGCCGAGTCCATTCCGTTCAACGAAACCCGCGACTATGTGAAAAAAGTGCTCACCAATGCCGTCTGGTATGCACATCTTTCGGGCAGCGGCAATACCTCGATCAGGCAACGGCTCGGCATCATCCCGGCCAAATAGCGGGCCGTCTTCGGCGCAGCGGTTTTCACACCTTACACACTCCAGGTCACCTTACGCACACGCAGGCAAACAACAACATGAACTTCCTCATTCTCGGCGGCAGCGGTTTCGTTGGCCGCGCCATTTGCAGCAAACTGGTGGCCGCAGGCCATTCGATCACCGTGCCGACGCGCAAACGCGACAACGCCCGGGCGCTGTTTCCCCTGCCCAGCGTTACGGTCATCGAGACCGATGTCCATGATCCGGCGGCACTCGGCCGGCTTGCCCACGGCAAGGATGCGGTGATCAATCTGGTGGGTATCCTCAATGGTGATTTCGAGCGCGCCCACGTCGCCCTCACGCAAAACGCGATTGCGGCGTGCAAGTCTGCCGGCGTGTCGCGCTATCTGCACATGAGTGCGCTCGGCGCGTCCGAAAAGGGGCCGAGCGAATATCAACAATCGAAAGCGAAGGCCGAAGCGCTGGTCCGGGCCAGTGGTCTCGACTTCACGATCTTCGCGCCATCGGTCATCTTCGGCCTGGGCGATGCTTTCCTCACCAGGTTCGCGAAGATGGTGAGCCTGCTGCCGCCACTGATGCCGATGGTGTTGCCCGGCGCGTCGGCGAAATTTCAGCCGGTGTGGGTCGATGACGTGGCGCGTGCCTTCGTCGCCGCCATCGGCAACAAGTCGACCATTGGCCAGCGCTATGAACTGGTCGGGCCGAAGGTTTACACGCTGCGCGAACTCGTCGCCTGCGTGATGGCGCTGGCGCACGACAAGCACATGATCATCGGGCTGCCGGGATTCGCGACTTCGCTGCTCGCCGCCGTCCTGCAATATGTGCCAACGCAACCGCTGACGCCGGACAACGTGAAATCAATGTCGGTGGACAACGTGTCCGATGCGCCCTTTCCAGCGTTCGCCGGAACCCGCAGCGCGCTGGAAGACGTCGCACCGGGCTACCTCGGGCGCGTGGCCATCATGGACGAATTTGCACTCGCGCGCGAGAAGGCCGGACACTGAAATTTGCGGCGTTGTCTGACGATCAGCTTTTCCCTGTAATGCCCATCCAATAAGGGCTCACGATGAAATATTGCTAAAAGTCGACTATATCGTTATTTTGCCTCCATGCCCTGTGCAGACGAGGTCACAAGAAAAAGTTGTATCGCCAACATGTCTGCACTGGATCCCGATCTCGCCCGCTATTTCGCCGATCTCGCAGCGCAATTTCCGCCGCTGCCGGCCGATCCGACGCCGCTTGAGCGCCGTTCGCGCTACTGGACGCTGTGTGCGCTCGGCAAGACGCCATTGCCGAGCAGCGTGACCATCAACGACGTGGTGCTCGACCTCGAAACGGGCACGGTGCCGGTGCGCCTTTTCTACGGCCACGACGGCGCCGACGAACCGGTGCCGACCATCGTCTACTTCCACGGCGGTGGCTGGGTCATTGGCGACACCGACACCCACGCCGTCACCTGCGCGCGCCTCGCGCATGAGGCCAATGCGCTGGTAGTCAGCGTCGACTATCCGCTTGCACCCGAGAGTCACTGGCGCGACCTGACGGAAGCATGCTGGCAGGCCACGGCGGCCATCGCCGCCGATCGCGCGGCGCAGGACGCAGGTACGCCGCTCGCCGTCGCCGGCGACAGTGCCGGCGCCCACCTCGCTGCCGTCACCGCCATCCGCGCCCGCGACGAAGGCAATGTTCACGTCGCGCTGCAAGCGCTCATTTATCCGACGATTGAGCCGCGTTTCACAACCCAAAGCTACGAGACTTTCGCCGCCGGCCCCGGCCTCACGCGCGCCGACATGCAGTGGTACTGGCGAAAATTTGTCGGTGACGATCATGGTGTCAATGACTATCGCGTCGCGCCGTCGCGCGCGACATCACATTCAGGCCTGCCGCCCGCGTATGTCGTGACCGCCGGACGTGATCCGTTGCGCGACGAGGGTCACAGCTATGTGCAGACATTGCGCAACGCCCGCATTGACGTTCAGCACGACGAGTTCGAGACGCTGCCGCACGGTTTTCTGCGCATGGCGAAGTACAGCGCTGCCACTGACGCCGCAATTGCGCACGCCAACAAGCGTATCGGCGAGCTGCTGCGCGCGGCGCGGACCTAGCGCGTGACGTTCATTACCGACCCCTGGTTCTACGCCTGGGCGATCCCCGCTGTCATCATCACCGGCATCTCAAAAACCGGCCTCGGCGCCGGTGTCGGTGGCGTCGCGGTGCCGATGATGAGTCAGGTCATCGCGCCCGGCGTCGCGGCCGGCATCATGCTGCCGATCCTTTGCGTCATGGACATCCTCGGGCTGCGCGCCTATCGCGGCAAGTGGGAATGGGCGGGTGTCAAACATATGATGCTGCCCGCGATCATCGGTATCGTGCTCGGTGCCCTGAGTTTCGGCAGTCTGTCGGTCAACAGGACCAAGGCCCTGCTCGGTGCGATTTCGGTCGCGTTTTCGCTGTATCAATTGGTACCGGCGTTGCGTGACCTGAAATCCTGGTTGCCGGAATCGCTGCGACCTTGGATCTGGTGCGGTTTGTCCGGATTTACCTCCACGCTCGCGCATGCCGGCGGCCCGCCGATCACCATTTATCTGTGGCCGAAAAAACTGGACCGCACCGAGTTCATGGCGATCACCGTCGTGTTTTTCACCGTGGTAAACGCCGTGAAACTCATACCATTCGCCATGCTCGGGCAACTGAACGTCGCCAATCTCGGCACCGCGCTGGTGCTCATGCCGTTCGCACCGATCGGCGTGTGGCTCGGCGTGCGGCTCAACAACGTCATCAACGACGTGATCTTCCGGCGCGTGACACTGGCCTGCCTGTTCCTGCTCGGCGTGCGGCTCATGTATGAGGGATTGAAGTGACGAGATCTCCTGCAGGAGCGGCTTTGCCGCGGCCACGGTCGCATGACAAACATCGGGTCGCGGCAAAGCCGCTCCTACAAGGTCATCAGCAATGAACACCGCCAGCGCCATCACCCTCGTCGCCATCGACTGCGCCTATCCGCAACTCGCCGCAGCAGCGCTGGCGCGCTCGGCGCGTGCGCTTCCGGCTGCACGCACGCTGCTGCTCACAGATCGCGCGATCACGCACGAGGGCGTCGAAGTCGTGCAGATCGCGCCGATCCGTTCGCGCGCTGCGTATTCACAATTTGTCCTGAAAGAACTCGGTCGCTTCATCGCAACGGATTACGCATTGGTCGTGCAATGGGACGGTTTCGTCATCGACGGCGCTGCCTGGGCCGACGAGTTCTGGAACTATGACTACATCGGCGCCAGATGGCCGCATGTGCAAGGAGAATTCCGGGTTGGCAACGGTGGTTTTTCGCTGCGCTCGAAGCGTCTGCTTGAAGCGCTGGCCGATCCGCTGATCACCCTCAACGCGGACGAAAACGAAGACGAAGCCATCTGCATTCGCCACCGCGAACTGCTCGAAACGAAGTACGGCATCACGTTCGCCGATGAGCGCGTCGCGGATCGGTTCGCGTTTGACGTCAGCCGTCCAAACGGGCCGACGCTCGGTTTTCATGGCGTGTTCAATTTCTGGCAGGTGCTCACCGACGACGAACTCGTGAGCTTTGCGCGCACGGCACCGGAGGCGATTGCCGAAGGGCTCGGCTTCGGCGCGCTGTGCCGAAACCTTGTGGACCTTAAGCGCGTTGACGTCGCACGGGAATTTGTCACACGACGGCTGGCCTCGCTACCGCATGATGTGCTCGGACTCGACCTGCGCGCACGTCTCGACGCGTTGAATGCGCCTCCCGCCACGGCGGTTTCGGCACCCATAGTCGCCGCAGTGAAAGCACCTGCATCCCGTAACGATCCCTGTCCCTGTGGCAGCGGCAAGCGCTACAAGGAATGTCACGGCAAGCTCGGCACTGGAAACGCCACGACCGGCAGTTCCACAAGCAATAGCGCTGCCGTCATTGACGTCGATGCCATGCTTGCCGAAGCCTTGCAATTACACGAGCGCGGCGACGTCGCAGGCGCGGTCGAGCGCTACGGACGCATCCTGCAACAGGAGCCGGAGCATCCCGTCGCGCTGCACTTTGCCGGTCTCGCGCAGTATCAGGCAGGGCGGCCCTCGTCGGGCCTGGAGCTGATGTGGCGCTCCATCAAGCAGATCGATGAAGAGCCGGAGTTCTTCAGCAACATCAGCGCGGCCGCCTGGACGGCGGGCCGCTACGACGAAGGTCGCTGGGCAGCGGAACGTGCGCTGCAACTGAACCCGGAGCATGTCGGTGCGTTGAACAATCTCGGCTTCAATCTGCGTTCGCTGAACGACATCGACGGCTCGCTCGCCGCGTTCGACAAGGCGCTCGCACTGGCGCCGGATTTCGACTATGCGCGCTGGAACCGCACCTTCTCACTGCTTGCGAAAGGCGACTACGCACAGGGCTTTGCGGACTACGAACTGCGGCTCAAGTTTCCGCAGACGCAACCACCGGGCCGGATTCCTGCCGCACCGATCTGGAAAGGCGAAGCCGCGATTGGCAAGCGTATTCTGCTGATGTGCGAGCAGGGTCTTGGTGACACGTTCATGTTTGCGCGCTTCGTACCGATGGTGGTCGCGCGCGGGCTCGACGTCACTTTCGCCGTCGCCCGTTCACAGGTCGCACTGATGCAGCAATCGTTTTCCGAGGTGCGCGTCATCGCAGTTGGCGAACATGAGGCAATGACCTTCGACTACTGGGCGGCGCTGTGGTCGCTGCCGTCAGCGCTCGGTATCACGCTTGAAAATCTGCCTGCGCCGAAGCGGTTTTTGCAGACGCGTGAGAGCGATGTGTCGGCATGGAGAGCGCGCCTCGACGAGGTGTCCGTTCGTGGTGAGCTTGTCGAACCACGAGCGCGTCGTCCCCGTATCGGTATCGTCTGGCAAGGCCAGATGGCCGGGCAGGACAATCAGATGGCCGATCGCTCGATTCCGCCGCGCCTGATGCGCAGATTCGTCGAAGCACATCCCGAAGTCACCTGGGTTTCACTGCAACATGGCGCGGCACCGCTCGACGCTGAGAACCTGATCGACTGGACCGCAGACACTGTTGAGTTCACGCAAATGGCGGCGCTGATTGACGCTCTCGACCTCGTCATCACGATCGATACCGGCGCCGCACATCTCGCCGCAGCGCTAGGCGCGAAGACATGGGTACTGTTGCGCGAAGCAGGCGATTGGCGTTACGGTGTCACAGGTGAAACCAGCGCGTGGTCGCCAACGATGCGGCTTTTCAGGCAGGATAAGTCAAGGCGATGGGAGTCCGTATTTGCGCAAGTCGCGGGTGCGCTTCGTGAACAGTCGTAGGGTGCGGTTTTACCGCACCCAAATTGATACGAGGCAAGGTTGATGATGCGGTGAACCGCGCCCTACTCGCCTGTCACTTGGTCGCACAGGTCTTTCCGACGCGTTTCGAAATAGACTCAACTTTGACTGCTGCAGTCGGTGGCGTCGGTTTGCTCGTTTGCGGATACGTCGTGATGAAAAGTTCATCTCCTTCGACGCGGTATTCGTATTCACGAGTCGAGCCAATTAGATCAGGGCGAGCCGGGTGCTCAATAATCGTTGCCAAATACACGCCTTTGCGTTGGATCTCGTACCGGTAGCGCGTCGGTTGTGAGTCATACCCGGTCACGATTGTTGAGGAGCCATACTCTAAGCGACCGTAACCGGCTTGATCACGAAAACTCCCATCACTTGCATGCTGACGAATGTTCACTCCCCGCCAGCAACCGAGCAGTGAGGGATCAATATCAGCAGGGACAGCACACGCCGATCCGCATGCTGTCAATACACAAAAAAACGAGGCGACCAACGATGTGTTCAGGTTCATGGACTCAGTCTCTATGAATTCATCCTTGTCGTCGCCGCGAATCACAGTTTTTCCAACTGTTTCCTCTACACGTTAAACAAGAAATTCAAAACATCCCCGTCCTTGACCACGTATTCCTTGCCCTCGGCCAGCATCTTTCCATGCTCCTTGGCGCCGTGTTCACCCTTGTATTTGATGAAGTCATCAAACGCGATCGTCTGTGCGCGGATGAAGCCCTTTTCGAAATCGGTGTGAATGGCGGCGGCGGCGCGGGGGGCGGTGTCGCCCTTGTGGATAGTCCAGGCGCGGACTTCTTTCACGCCTGCCGTAAAGTAAGTCTGTAAGCCGAGCAGATCGTAACCCGCACGGATCACGCGGTTGAGACCCGGCTCTTCGAGGCCCAAGTCTCTCAGAAACTCCATCTTGTCGGCGTCGTCCATATCGGCGATTTCCGCTTCGATGTTGGCACACACGGCGACCACGGGTGCCTTTTCCTTCGCCGCGTATTCAACAACGGCCTGATAGTGCTTGTTGTGCGCGAGATCAACTGCATCGGCGACGTTGGCGACATACATCGTCGGCTTCGCCGTAATCAGGCAAAGCGGCTTGAGCAGCGCCTTCTGTTCCGGGTAGAGATCGAGCGTGCGCACTGCCTTGCCTTCATTGAGCACGGCGAGACAGCGCTCAAGCACTGGCAGCAGTTGCTGTGCTTCCTTGTCGCCGCCGGCGCGTGCGAGCTTGCTGTAGCGCTGGACGGCTTTTTCAACGCTGGCGAGATCGGCCAGCGCGAGCTCGGTGTTGATGACTTCGATGTCATCGATGGGTGAGACTTTGCCGGCGACGTGGATCACGTTGTCGTCCTCGAAGCAGCGCACCACGTGTGCCGTGGCGTCGCATTCGCGGATGTTGGCGAGGAACTGGTTGCCGAGACCTTCACCCTTCGACGCCCCTTTGACGAGACCGGCGATGTCGACGAATTCAACGGTGGCGGGAACAATGCGCTGGGGCTTCACGATCTCCGCGAGCTGGGCGAGGCGATGATCCGGCACTTCAACGATGCCGCTGTTCGGTTCGATGGTGCAAAAAGGATAGTTTTCCGCAGCGATGCCCGCCTTGGTGAGCGCGTTGAAAAGCGTGGATTTGCCGACGTTCGGGAGGCCGACGATGCCGCATTGGACTGCCATGATGGGGACCGGTATTGTTTTGGATTAACCTGTAATTATCGCCGAGGCGCGCGCAGTCCGGTGCGCGCAGGATAATTGCAAGCCATGAACATCCTCTATCTGCACGGCTTTCGTTCGAGCCCACAATCCATGAAGGCGCGGTTGATGGCGGAACATTTCGCCGGAACCGGGCACCGTTTCATTTGCCCGCAGTTGCCACCAAGCCCGGCTTTGGCGATGGAGCTGGCGAGCGAATTCATTGAGGATCGCGGCGATGCGGCGCGTGACTGGGCGCTGATCGGTTCGTCGCTCGGCGGTTACTACGCTACATATCTCGCCGAGCGCTACGGTTGCCGTGCTGCATTGCTGAATCCTGCGGTGCGACCCGACCTTGATCTCGGCGCGCACGTTGGTCTGCTGACCGCCTTCCACAGCGACGAACCGTTTGAGTTCAAACCGGAGTATCTGGATGAACTGGTTGCGCTGCGCGCAGAGCGCATCACGCGGCCGGAGCGCTATTTTCTGCTCGCCGCAACCGGCGACGAGGTGCTTGACTGGCGGCAGATGCGTGATCACTATCCCGGCGCGCAGCAACACATCATCGAAGGCAGCGACCACGGCATCAGCGAGTTCGCCGATTACGTCAGCGAGGTAGCGGCTTTCTGCACGACGTGACACGCGGATGATTGGCAAGGTCACGGTACGTCGTCACGTCGTCAAAACCGGCCGCACGGAACAGTGCCGGCACTGTTTCACCCTGATCAAAGCCATGCTCGACAATGAGCATGCCACCGGGCCTGAGATGTTGCGCTGCGCCCTGTGCGAGCCGGCGATAGCTTTCGAGGCCGTCCACCGCATCGGCCAGCGCAACGGCCGGCTCAAAGCGCAGATCGCCCTGTGACAGATGTGCGTCGCCGGGCGCGATGTACGGCGGATTGCTGACGATGAGCTCAAACTGTGCATCCGCATCCAGTGCATCAAACCAGTTCGATTGGACGAAATTCAGCCGAGCGCTGAGCCGCTGTGCGTTGGCGCGCGCAAGCGCGAGCGCATCGGGCGAGACGTCAACGGCTGTGACACTGGCGTCCGGTCGTTCGAGCGCGACCGTGATGGCAATACAGCCAGTGCCGGTACCCACATCAAGCACCCGTAGTGACGCCCCGCGGGTAATGTGCATCAGCACCTGATCGACGAGCAGTTCCGTTTCCGGTCGCGGAATCAGCGCCGCCGGCGTGCAGCGAAACGTGCGTCCATAGAACTCTCGCTCACCCAACAGATAGGCCATCGGTTCGCCAGCGATACGCCTTGTGGCGAGCATGTTCACCTGCGTCAGTTCATCCGCCGACAGCTCATGGTCGTCATGGGCCACGAGCCACGCGTGCTCACGTCCGAGCGTACGAGCCAGCAACATTCGCGTTTCGCCGCGTGGCAGCGACCGCGAGGCGAAGTCTGCGATCA
>CAYMSY010000036.1:0-15040 GCA_964393195.1 uncultured Alcaligenaceae bacterium
AAAACACTGCTTGCGAAGGCACAGCAGGCCAAAGGCAACACGCGCCTGTCCGCACAGACGCGCGCGCATCTGGACGAAATCGCCGACACGCTGGACGCCGCGCTCAAGGCGCAGGCCGCACGCGTGGTTGGCTAGCGACCAATAAAAAAGCGACGGCACACAGGCCGTCGCAAGGGGAGTTTGATGAGTTTCGGGCTGCGCGGCGCACCCCGACAGTACCTGTCTAGTGTGCGCGCGCGGCGTTGGGCGACGGATCAAGCCAGTCGGCCAGACGGCGCAACCCGCGGACTGTGGGGCAAATCATCGAGACATAGACGGCGCGCGAGAAGGACTGCTTCTGTGCGCCAAAGCTCATGGCCTCGGCGTGCTGGCCGATACGCACGACGCTGGTCCCTTCAAGCGCTTCGATGACCACCTGGCCGTGCTGACACGGGACGGTGATCTTCTCGCCGGCTCTGACAAAAAAGTCCTGCGCACTTCCGGATACGGTGACCCAGAGCGCGCCTGACAACGCCTCTACCGATTTCACCTGCGCGGCCTGGAGAGCGAGCGCGCGATTCTTGCCGAGCGTCCAGTCCTGGGTAGCGAAAGGAAATTGAAGATGGTTCATGGCTGTACTCCTTGCGGTCTAAAAAGAAACAAAACGTGTTCCTTGGGTGCTATTTAAGAGAGATAATTCCCGTCTGTCGAACGAATTGATTGCAGCCGAGCCTGCACTTTGCGCATGCACAACGCTCATTTGTCCCCAAGAAACCGTCCGCTGACGCTGGCCGGACTGCGCGGCTTTGAAGCAGCGGCGCGGTGTGCAAGCCTGACCCAGGCTGCAAACGAGCTGTCGCTGACGCAGTCGGCGGTAAGCCGTCAGGTGCAGGGGCTGGAGGAAGAATTAGGTGTTTCACTCTTCGTTCGCAAGGCGCGCGAGATTGCGCTGACACCTGCGGGGCGGGAATTCCTGCCGCTGGTGCAACGGGTTCTGCTCGAGCTGGACGGCGGTGTGGACCGCCTGCGCCGCGATGTGAACTCGCCCCGGGTGTCGGTCACGACGTTTGCGTCATTTGCCTCGCTGTGGCTCATTCCGCGGCTGTCGGGCTTTCGGGCGATGCGGCCCAACGCCGACCTCGACATTGGCGCCACCGACCGCCTGTTTGATCTGGAGGTGGAGGACGTCGACGTGGCGATTCGCTACTTGCGGGCGGAAGCCGCACCGCCGGATTCGACCCTGCTGATTGACGAAGTGCTGTTTCCGCTCGTGAGCCCGGCTTACCTGCGCAGCGCGCCGCGACTCAAGCAATTGAGCGATCTGTCAGCGCATACGCTGATCGAGGGCGCGGCAGGTGGTCCGGCCGAAATGCGCTCCACCTGGCCGGGTTTCTTTGAAACGCTGGGGCAACCCGAGGTCAAGGGCCGCTCGCAGCTCAAGTTCGATTTCATCATGCAGACCTTTCTCGCCGCGCAGAGCGGGCAGGGCGTGGCCCTGGGTCGCACCTACGGCGCAGACGTGTACATGTCGGGAGATCTGGTTCGTCCCATCGACATCGCGGTGGCCACGGGCTCCGGCTGTTACCTGGTGGTGTCCGAGCGCGCCCGGGCGCGCAGCGAAGTCCGCGCCTTTGTCGAATGGCTGCTCGCGGAGACGAAGAAATTCAACACTGAGCTTGACGCCTGGCTCAAGCGAAGCGGCTCCGTCCCGACGAAACGACAGAGCCGGAAATAGCCGGCGTTAACTCGCCCAATCCAGCGGTAACGGCGACAGCGGCTTGATTTCTTCCATGCAGATCATCGAGTGGGTGGCGGCCACGCCGGGCACTTGCAGCAGGCGGTCAGTCAGAAATTCCGAAAGCCCGAGCAGATCGGGCGCAACGACGCGCAGCAGATAGTCCGACTCGCCGGACACGGTGTAGCACTCGACGATTTCCGGAAATTTGGCGAGATCGGGTTCCAGCTGGCGCACCCGTTTTGACTGCGATCGATCGATGGTCAGGCTGACGAAGGCCATGACGCCAAGCCCCAGCGCATTGGGTTCGGCGAGCGCCGTGTAACCGCGAATCACGCCGCGCTCTTCCAGCGCACGCACGCGGCGCAGGCATTGCGGCGCCGAAAGATGCACCGCTTCCGCAAGTTCGACATTCGTCGCGCGACCATCCTTCTGCAGTGCTTCAATGAGTTTTCGGTCAAATTTGTCCAGAGGAACTGCGGATGCGCTCATGAAATGGTCAGTGAATGCAGGAAAACTGCATCATACGTCAAGTTTGCACACGATTACGCAACCAAAATTCATGCAGGCGCAGGCATCATCTCCGTATTCGCCCTTGCGGCATTCAAAGACGCTGCCCGCAGCGTGCACATCATGTTCGATTTCAAACAATCCCTCAACGTATCCGCCAATAACCTGACCTCCGCGCGCTCACTCGAAGACCGCTACGGCGCGAAAAACTATTCCCCATTGCCGGTGGAGCTGACACGCGGCGAAGGTTCTTACCTGTGGGACACGGAGGGCCGTCGCTATATCGACATGATGAGCGCCTATTCCGCCGTGAGCTTCGGTCACAGCCATCCCGAACTCGTCGATGTCTTGCAGCGGCAAGCCGCGCGGCTCGCCATCACATCGCGTGCCTTTTATACCGATCGTCTCGGGCCATTTGAAGAAGCCGTGTGCAAGCTCACCGGTCTTGATTGCATGCTGCCCATGAACACCGGCGCAGAAGCGGTCGAAACCGCGATCAAGGCGGCGCGCAAGTGGGGCCATACGGTCAAGGGCATCCCGGCCAATCAGGCGCAGATCATCGTGGCGGAAGGCAATTTCTCCGGACGCACCACAACCGTCATCAGTTTTTCGTCAGAAGCGCAGTACCGCGACGGCTTCGGTCCGTTCACACCCGGCCTCATCAGTATTCCGTTCGGCGACAGCGACGCGCTGGAGCGCGCGATCACGCCGAACACGGCCGCGTTCCTGGTCGAGCCGATCCAGGGCGAGGCCGGCATCGTGCTGCCACCCGCAGGCTATCTGCGTCGTGCACGCGAAATCTGCACCCGCCACAATGTGCTGCTCATCTGTGACGAAGTGCAGACCGGCATGGGCCGCACCGGGCGCAACTTTGCCTATGAGTACGACGGCATCCTGCCCGACGCGGTGGCGCTTGGCAAGGCGCTGGGTGGCGGCCTGCTGCCGGTGTCGGCGTTTGTGGCGCGCGCGGAGGTGATGGCGGTGTTCACGCCGGGCGATCATGGCAGCACGTTTGGCGGCAATCCATTGTCAGCGGCGGTGGGCCTCGCGGCGGTGAAGCTGTTGCAACGGGAAAAACTCGCCGAGCGCGCGCAGGAACTGGGCGACTACCTGCTCACGCGGTTGCAGGCGATCAATCACCCGGCCATCGTCAACGTCCGCGGTCGCGGCCTGTTCATCGGCATGGAGCTGGATCCGGAGGTCGTGAGCGGTCGCGAATTCTGCGAAGCGCTGTTGCGCCGTGGCCTGTTGTCGAAGGATACGCACCACACGGTGGTTCGCTTCGCGCCGCCGCTGACGATTTCTCGCGAGACGCTGGATCAGGCGCTAATGATCATTGAGGCGACGCTGGCGGAATTTGCCAAATCGCTCGAGCCAGCACCGGCGCTGGTTGCGAGTGCCTGAGACGTGGTTTTGACGTGTCGAGGTCCGTCAAATAACCCGCAAATCGACTGACAACTTTTCGATGAACGCCTTTCCAAGAAGGGCTTAGGCGCTGATACGTGCAAAAGTCAACTATTGGCGTTTTCGCCCTCTATGCCGCATGAAATATAGGGTGTACGGAAAAGCTGTCAACCTGAACCCGGAAATCCAAGCTGTCGCCACGCCTCATAAACGGTCACCGCGACGGCGTTCGAGAGATTGAGGCTGCGGATCGCCGGACGCATGGGCAGGCGCAGCTGCCGCTCACGCGGAAAATCGGCGAGTACCGCAGCCGATAACCCCTTAGTCTCCGAGCCAAAGACGAACACATCGTCCGTTTGCAGCACGGTTTCGTGTGGCGACACCACGCCGCTGGTCTCCACCGCGAACATGCGGCGCCCGGCCAGTGCGGCCTTGCACGCGGCCCAATCGTCATGCACTTTCATCGTCGCGTATTCGTGATAGTCGAGCCCGGCGCGGCGCATGCGTGCATCCTCCAGCGGAAAGCCGAGCGGCCGCACCAGGTGCAACTCGGCACCGGTATTGGCGCACAGGCGAATCACATTGCCGGTGTTGGGCGGGATTTCCGGCTCAACGAGGACAACAGCAATCATGCAACCGCCCGTCCGAACAGGGCGACGCGATCGCGCCGCTGCGGCGGCCTGACGCGTGCGAGCACCAGCGCATCCACCCGCGACGCGCCGGCATCAAGCGCCGCCAGGGCCAGTTCATTGAGTGTCGAACCCGTGGTCAATACGTCGTCCACCAGCACCACCGATTGACCGGCGAGCGACCGCGTCGCGGCAAAGGCGGCGCGCACATTGCGACGGCGTTCAACCCAATCGAGCCCCTGCTGGACCTCGGTTTCCCGTGTCCGGATCATCGCCTCGGCATCAACGTGCAACGCGAAACGTCTGCCGAATTCGCGCGCGATCAGCTGCGCCTGGTTATAGCCGCGCCATTGCAGGCGTTTTTCGGCGAGTGGAACCGGGATCAGCGTCGCGTCCGGTGCGAATGGCCACGCCGGAAGTTGCGTCGCCGCCCAGCGCATCAGCGCGAAGTTGTGACCGTACTTTGCGGCGAGAATCGCTGCGTCGGCCGGAAACTCGTAATGCCACAAGGCGCGCAGATGCTGCCACTGCGGCGGCTTCTTCAGGCAGCGACCGCAGACTTCGCCGTTGGCTGCCGGCAGCTGGCAGCGTGGACACACGTGCGCGCCAATCCGCGGCAAATCATCAGCGCACGGCGTGCAAATCGTCTCGTCACTGCCGTCGCCGCAGAGGAAGCAGGTCTGCGGCAACGCCCGGTCGCGCAACAGGCGCAACGAGGGCAAAGCCTTGGCATAGAGCTGACGCAATAAAATTTGAAGTTCTGCCGTTGTGTGTTCCACAAATTTTCCCATGCCGACCGACCGATCGACCCCGACCACGCTGCCCGTCGAAAGCATGGGTTCGGGCACGGATCTCGTACTGTTGCACGGCTGGGGCCTGCACAGTGAGTTCTTCCGCCCCTGGCTACCGACGCTGGTGCCGCATTGCCGGGTGCATCTGATTGACCTGCCGGGACATGGCCTGAGTCCTGATTGCGCCCCGTACTCGCTGGACGCGATGGCGGCCGAGGTTGCGCGTGCGATGCAGCCGGTGGCCACGCGCTACGCCGTCGCGGGCTGGTCGCTCGGCGGTGCAGTCGCGCTGCGCATGGCGATTGATCATGCCGATGCGGTTAGTCATGTCGTCACACTCGCGTCATCGCCGCGTTTTTTGCGCACGGATGATTGGGCGCACGCGACGATGCCGCATGCGCTGGAGCTGCTGCGCACAGGCCTCGAACGGGATTACGCGGGTACGCTGGCGCAGTTCTTTGAATTGAATCTGGCCGCGAAGTATCGTGGCTTGTCGGATGAACTGACGGCGCTGGCAAAACAACGTCCGGCACCGACTGCCACCGCGCTCAACCACGGCATCGCGCTGACCTCAAGCGTGGATCTGCGCGCGGAGGTCGCCCGAATTCAGGCCCCGCTACTTGCCATTTCCGGGCGACTGGATCGCCTGAGTTACAGTCAGTCGAGTGCGTGGCTGGCCAAAGCGACCGACGGCACCCACATCGACATGCCCCATGCGGCGCACGTGCCGCACTTGTCCAACGGCGCCGAATGCGCAGAGGCAATCATTCAACATCTGTCATCGGCGCCTTCAGTGTGAGCGCCCCGCATCCCTGGGACACGCCAGCCGTGCGTCACCGTTTCGAACGGGCGGCCGCAAGCTATGCCAATGCCGCCGTCGTGCAGCGCGAAGTCGGCAATCGTCTGCTCGAACGGTTTGACGTGATGCGTCTCGCGCCGCAGACGATCCTGGATATCGGCTGTGGACCGGGTACACATACGGCAGCACTTGCAGCGCGATTTGCCGAAGCCCGCGTGATTGCCGTTGATCAATCGCCTGCGATGGTCGTACACGCGGCACCGCCTGAGCGCGGCTTGCTCGCACGCGTGCCGGCGCTCGCCAGCCTGCGCAAGCGTCCGCGCGTGAAGGGGCTGGTCGCCGACATGGCTTCGCTACCGCTGCCGCGCGAACATGCCGACGTGCTGTGGAGCAATTTCGCCCTGCACTGGGCGAACGATCTGCCTGCACTGTTCGCCGAATGGAATCGCGTGCTCAAGGTCGGCGGCGTGATGATGTTCACGGCGCCGGGGCCGGACACGCTGCTGCAGCTTCGCAGCGCGCTCACGCGTGCGGGCGAGGTTGCGGATGCGCGCGTGCAGCGCTTCACCGATCTGCACGACCTCGGCGACATGCTGGTGCATGCAGGCTTTGCCGATCCGGTGATGGACATGGAAGTCATTACGCTTGAGTACGCGAGCGCCGCAGCGCTATGGCGCGACCTCAAGGCGCAGGGCGCCACCAACAGCATGCAGAACCGTCCGCGCGGCATGCTCACGCCGCGCAAGCTGCGCGCGATTGAGGCGCAACTGGATGCCGGACGCATTGACGGCGGGCCGATCCGGATCGGCGTCGAAGTGATCTATGGCCACGCGTGGAAAGTTGCGCCAAAGAAAACTGCAGAAGGGCACGGCATCGTGCGGCTGGAATCGATCGGGCGCGGCGGGCGGAAGTAGCCGCCGCGCCGCCGCGATGGTGGGCTGCGCCTTTTAACCGCGTGCAGCTCGCCGCTTTGCGAGACTGGCTGCGGGTTTCAAGGTACTCGTAGCATCGCAAATCGTGGCGCTTGCATCAAACGACTTTTTGATGAAAACGCCATCTGATAAGGGCTTACAGGCTGATATTGCCAATAGTCGGTTGCAGGCATAAACAAGCTTATAGCCCTTATTGAATGGGCTTTCAGAGAAAAAGCTGTTGGTAAAACCGACTATTTATGAAGGTCGCGAGCGACGGTTGCGAGCGCCGCTATGCCTTCTGCGATCAGGTGCGTCGGAATCGCCGAAATCCCCATGCGGATGAATTCGCCGGGCGGCGTCAGGCCGAAGAAGCCGATGCCCGGTTCGATCACGATGTCGGCGTCGCGAGCGGCCTCGACCAGCTTCGAGGCGGACAATCCGTCGGGCAGACGAATCCACAGCGCCGAGCCGCTGCCTTCCGGGCTTTCCACGCGCCAGTCCGGCAGCTCGCGCGCGATGGCTTCACGCAGAATCTTCAGACGTACCTGATAGGCATGACCGAGCCGCCGTTGCAGCGATTCAAAGTGGCCTTGCGACAGGAACAACGCCAGTGCACGTTCGTTGTTGCTTGCGACATGACGCAACATGAGGCGGCGCAACCGGCGCAGCGCGGCGATGGCTTCACGCGGGGCCACGATGTAGCCGAGACGCAATCCGGGTGCCAGCGTTTTCGACAGACTGCCGATGTAGAACACGCGGCCGTTGGCGTCCATGCTTTTCAATGCGGGCGTGGCGCCGGGATATGTCGCGGTGCCGCCGAGCTGCGGCTCGTAGTCGTCCTCGACAATCAAAAAATCCTGATCGGCTGCTTGCGACAGCAGCGCACGTCGGCGCTCGTCGCTCATGCGCACACCGGTCGGGCAGTGGTGCGAAGGCGTGACCACGGCGACGTCGGGACGCAGCGCCGCGACCTGCTGCGCGTTGACACCTTCCGCGTCAACCGGCAGCGATGACAGCGCTGCGCCGGTCATGGCGAATATGGCGCGTACGTCGGGATAGCAGGGCTCTTCGACGACGATGCGGCGGTCGCTACCGCCGAGCAACTGGCCGATCAGATAAAGCGCCTGTTGTGCGCCGACCGTTACCAGGATTTCATCGGTGGCGGCCCACACGCCGCGCCGCGGCAGCACGCGCGTACGCAACTGCTCCAGCAAATCGCGGTCGTCGAGGTCGCCGCGATCAACTGTCCATGCCTCGACGCTTTCGAGCTTCATCGCACGCTCAAAGCAATCGCGCCAATCAGCGAGCGGAAACAGCTTGGGGTCGATCTGCCCGTAGACGAACGGATAACGGTAGCGGTACCAGTCGACCGGGTTCTTCACCGGCCGGTACGGCACGTCGAGAGATCGAAAGTGTCGTGACCAGTCCGGTGGCGGCAACAACGAAAGCTGGTCGCTTTCATGAAAGTCGGCACGATGGGCCGAAAACGCCGTGGTGACGAAAAATCCCCGGCGTTCGCGCGACTCGATGGCCCCCTCGATTTGCAGCCGCTCGTACGCCAGCGCCACGGTCGCGCGGGCAACGCCCAGCTCGGCCGCGAGCTCGCGCGTGGACGGCAGTGGCGAATCGAGCGGAATCGCGCGCTCCAGCACGGCGCGACGCAGCATGCCCGCGATCCGCTGTTGCAGCGTTTCGGTGGGATCGCTCTGGGCAAACCGGGTTTGCCACAACTGGCCTAATCGCTGTCGCATATCTGGCTCTATTGTCGCAGCCCCGCGCGACCTACCCTGATACCCGTTTCAACACCGCATGACTTTACGCAAGGAGCGCCTCATGGGCCACGCCGATCCCCACGTCACCACCGCCGCCGGCCTCGCGCAGGATTCGCACGCACTCGACAATTTCTGGATGCCGTTCTCGCCGAACAAGGAGTTCAAGGCGCAACCGCGCATGTTCGTCAAGGGCGAGGGCATGTATTTGTGGACCGACGACGGCCACAAGCTGATTGATGCCGCTTCCGGGCTGTTCTGCGTCGCGGCCGGTCATTGCCGCCCGGAAATCGCCGAGGCCGTGTACCAGCAGCTGAAGACGCTGGATTACACGATGCCGTTCACGCGCGCCCACCCGAAAGGCTTTCAGCTCGCCCGAGAAGTAGCCGAGTTCACACCGAAAGGCCTCGACCGCCTGTTTTTCGTTTGTTCGGGCTCAGAGGCGGTCGACAGCGCGATGAAGATGGCGCTCGCGTATCACCGTGTACGCGGCCAGGGACATCGGCAGATTTTTATCAGCCGTGAGCGCGCGTATCACGGTGTGAACATGGGGGGCGTGGCGCTGTCCGGCATGATCAACAACCGCAAGGTGTTCGGCGTTGGCCTGCCCGGCGTTTATCACATGCGGCACACGGCATTGCCGCAGAACAAGTTCGTCAAGGGCCAACCGGAAACGGGCGCCGATCTGGCCGATGATCTGCAACGGTATTGCGCGATGTACGGCGGCGAAAACATCGCTGCGGTATTCGTCGAACCGACGGCCGGCTCATTCGGTTGCCTGCCGCCGCCGAAAGGCTATCTCGACAAACTGCGCGCGATCTGCGACCAGCACGGCATCCTGCTGGTGTTTGATGAGGTGATCACCGGTTGGGGGCGGATGGGCGCCAATTTCGGCGCGCAGGCGTTCGGCGTGACGCCGGACCTGATGTGCATGGCCAAAGCCATTACCAATGGCTCACAGCCGCTCGGCGCAGTGGCCGCACGCACCGACATATATGAAGCGATTACCAACGCCGGGCCGGCGAAGGGTATCGAGTTTTTCCACGGCTACACCTACAGTGCTCATCCGGCCTGCGTCGCAGCGGGACTGGCGATGATGAAAATCTTCCGTGACGACAAGCTCATCGACCGTGCGGCGCAGATGTCGCCGTATTTCATGGACGCCGTGTTTTCGTTGTCCGATCTGCCGGTCGTCGTGGACATTCGCGCCATCGGCATGATGGCGGCTGTGGAGCTGGCGGTGGATGGCGTGCCTGGCGCGCGCGGACACGAGTTCCAGAAGCGGCTTTACGATGCGGGCGTCAACCTCAAGAGCACCGGCGACAACCTGATCATCGCACCCCCTTTCATCAGCGAGAAATCGCACATCGATCACATCGTGTCAGTGATGCGGGATGTGCTGTCCAGGGCGTGAGGTGAAGGCCCACGGTCAAAAGGTTCCGAAATCGGCAAATTTGCGTGCCTTTGAATATCGTTAGGAAGATTTATTGCTTACCTGTTGTTGCACTATCCGCTAAATTGGTAGATTGACTTGAACCGTTTTGAAAAGGATTGACCATGAATCGTGGAATGCTGGCGGCTGTGATTGCCGCTGTCGTGTCGACAACCGCTTTTGCGCAGACGAAAGAGGTCACCATCGGCTATCAGGACATGGTCGTGCCTTATCGCATGGCGCAGGAAGCAAAGGCGCTTGAAGCTGCTACGGGCTACAAGGTTAACTGGAAGCAATTCGGCGGCGGCGGCGAGGTCATCAAGGCGATGGCTTCCGGAGCCGTACAGGTTGGCGAGGTGGGTTCGGCAGGCATTTCGGCAGCGGTGTCACGCGGCGAGCCGCTGGAACTGTTCTGGATACTTGACGACATCGGTGACGCCGAGGCGCTGGTTGCAAAGAAAGGTTCGGGCATCGGCAAGGTGGCGGACCTCAAAGGCAAGCGCATCGCGATGCCGTTTAATTCAACGACGCACTTCCACACGATGGTCGCCCTGGACCAGGCCAAGATCAACCCGGCCGATGTCAAGATTCTCAACATGCGTCCGCCGGAAGTGCGTGCGGCGTGGCAGCGCGGTGACATTGACGCGACTTTCATCTGGGACCCGGTGCTTGCCGAAGCCAAGAAAGACGGCTCAGTGGTGATTACCTCTGGCCAGATTACGGCGGCCACCGGCAAGGCCACATTCGACGGTTACGTCGCCAACAAGGACTGGGCGAAAGCAAACCGCGACTTCATGGTCAAGTTTGTAAAAGTGCTTGCCGATGCGGACGCCAAATATCGTGCCGACGGCAAGAACTGGAAGGTGGGTGGTGCTGAAGTCGCTGCAATCGCCAAATGGTCAGGTTCAAAACCTGAGGATGTGCCGGCTGCGATCGCGTTGTACCGGTTCCCGAGCGCAAAGGATCAATCGAGCACTTGGCTGGGAGGAGGCAAAGGCAGCATTGCCGCCAAGGCGCTGGCGGCTACTGCCGAGTTCCAGCTGTCGCAAAAGCAGATTGAGAAGACGTTGCCGGATTACTCCGCCGTCGTCAATGCGAGTTACGCAGCCGAAGCCGCGAAGTGATCTGAATTAACGGAATACAGGGGGCGCGTGTCGCCCCTTTTTCTTGTACAAGACAACGGTAGTTCATTTGATTGATTGAGCGGAAAGAGGTATTCGTTGTCGATTCTGGAAATCAGAAATCTGAGCGTCAACTACGCTGGCACCAATGGCCAGAGCACCCTCGCGTTGTCAAACGTTGACCTGTCGATGCAGGCGGGTGATTTCGTGGTTGCGCTCGGTGCGTCCGGTTGTGGCAAGACAACGCTGCTCTCATGTATCGCCGGATTCATGCAGCCGTCGGAAGGTTCGATCACCCTTGATGGCAAACCGGTGCAGGGGCCGGGTGCGGAGCGTGGTGTCGTGTTCCAGAAGCATGCGCTAATGCCGTGGCTGTCAGTTGTTGAGAACGTCGAATTCGGCCTGAAAATGCGGGGTATGGCCAGAGGCGAACGGCGCGCCATCGCAATGGATAAATTGAAGCTGGTCCAACTCGAAAAATATGCAGATTCGCCGATTTACCAGATTTCGGGTGGCATGCAGCAACGCGCGGGTGTCGCCCGTGCGCTGGCGAGTGATCCGGCAGTGATGCTCATGGATGAACCACTGGGTGCGCTCGATGCATTGACGCGTGCGCATATTCAGGACCTGATCGTCGAACTCTGGTGGCAGACGAAAAAGATGTTTTTCTTCATTACGCACAGCGTGGAGGAGGCACTGTTTCTCGCCACCGACCTGATTGTGATGACCCCGTCACCGGGGCGTATTGCGCATCGGTTCAAGCCTGATTTTTCCAGACAATTCATTGAATGCGGGGACTCGCGGGCGGTCAAGTCTTCGGCCGCCTTCATCCAGATGCGCGAACAGGTACTGTCGCTGATTCACGAAGCGCCCGAGGCCACTCATGGCTGAACGCAGCGTCAAAACCGTAAAGGGCTACAGCATTCCCGGTGAAGGCTCCGGTGCGGTGATCAGTGTCGTTACGGTGATCGCTTTGTTGTCGCTTTGGTGGATCGCGACCCATATGGGCTGGATCAGGGACCTTTTTCTGCCAACACCGGAGCGGATCGTCAATGCATTCATGGCAGCCATGAAGGGCGATATTCAGGGCGGGAAGGCGCTGCCCGAGCATTTCATGTGGAGCCTGATCCGCGTTTTTTCGGCATTTATTCTTGCTGTGCTGACAGCAGTTCCAGCCGGTATCGCGATGGGCGTGTCGCGGGTGATGCGCGGAGTCTTCGATCCGCCGATAGAGTTTTACCGACCCTTGCCACCGCTGGCTTATCTGCCCTTGATCGTGATCTGGTTCGGCATAGACGAGACCGCCAAGATCGTACTGATCTATCTTGCGTGCTTCGCACCGCTGGCCATGGCCGCCCGCGCTGGCGTGAAATCAGTCGCGCTTGAACAGATCAACGCCGCGTATTCAATGGGCGCATCGAAGTGGCAGGTCATCTGGCATGTAATTGTTCCAGCCGCCTTGCCGGAAATACTGACCGGAATGCGCATTGCGATCGGATTTGGCTGGACCACGCTGGTCGCGGCCGAGATGGTGGCGGCGACGGAAGGCCTGGGTCAGATGGTGCTCAATGCATCCAATTTTCTGCGCACCGACATCGTCATCATGGGCATCATCGTGATTGGCGTCGTCGCCTATCTGTTCGATCTGCTGATGCGCAAACTGGAGCAGATACTCGTGCCTTGGAAGGGCCGCGTCTAGAGAGCCATCGCGATGCAGATGGCGACAACCGCCGCGCAACTCCATGACGCGGCGTCGCGCGTGGCAAACAGCACCGGATCATCATCCATGGCGCCGCTCATTGCGATGCGCCACATGCGCGCAAGCCACATCAGCACGATGATGACCAGGCCCCACAGCCACAGTGGATCGCCATACATGGATGCGACCTGATCGCTTGCCACATAAAGCGCAAGCACGAGGCATGCAGCAATGGCGGTACTGACCCCAAAGGCGTCCACGAACGCAGCGTCGCGTCCACGATAGCCGCGACCGGGAAGTACTTCGTCCGGTGCCAGACGGGCAATATCGGCTGCCCGCTTGAGCAATGCCAGGCTCAGAAATGCAAAGACCGAGAACGCCACAAGCCAGGTGGACAACGGCACAACGACCGCCACCGCACCAGCGACAATTCGCAACGTGTAAAGACCCGCGAGACAAAAGACGTCAAATACTGGCAAGCGTTTCAGGCTCAAGGTGTACAGCGCATTGACGGCGACGTAGAGTGCGATCGCGGCGGCTACCCAGGCACCCGCCAGTGCGGCGATGACCATGCCCACAACAAACAGCAATACCGCAACGAATGCCGCAGGAGCGAGCGGGAGCGCGCCAGCAGCCAGCGGGCGAGACCGTTTGCTCGGATGCAACCGATCAGAAGCCAGATCAAACAGATCGTTGACAACATAGACGGCGGAGCAGACGCAGCAAAACGCTACGAAGGTCAACCCCGATGCGAGCCACGCATCAGGATTCGCCCACTGGTGCGCGGCAACAGGCGCCACGAACACGAGGATGTTCTTGATCCAGTGTCTGGCACGCAGAAGCTTTACCCAGAGTGCCGCGCGTAGACGGTTCGTATCCTCTCTCAGCAGCACCCCGCCGGGTGGCAGCAGGTTTGATACTGAATACCTGCCCGTGGCCTGCGCCCACACAGGCATATCCGCACGCGAGTCACCGATGTAATCAAATCCTTGTTTGCCGAAGCGGTTTACGAGGACGTCAGCCTTGTGCTTGCCCTTCAGGTTAACTGTGCCATCAGACGAAATGATTTCGTCAAATAGCCCCAATTCATCAGCGCAGGCGTGAGCAACGCGTTCATTGGCCGCTGTCGCCAGAACGCATCTCCGGCCTTCGCTGCGGGCGCCTTTCAGGGCATCCAGTACGCTTGTGTTCCACGGCAGCGAGCTGACTTCGGGTAAAGCGATTTTTGCGACTTCCTGCTTGAAGTGCTGACGCCCTTTCGCGATCCACAGAATCGCTGCCAGCGGTAACCACCAGCACAAACGCCACGCGGCCAGAAAACTTTCCCAGAGTGTGTCTGTCCGGCACAGTGTGCCGTCGAGATCAACTACGAGCGGACGAGAGGCGCCGGCTAGGGATGGTGCAGCGGTCAAAGGGTCTTTCATCAGGTAGCGCCAATTCTGGTCGCCGCGATACTACAACACCACGAACGGCCGTCGTCGCGACAGGCGCCCTCCATGCCTTGTTGCACGGGTTGTTGCATATTTCGCATGATCGTGCTAAATTTGCATTGTGGACGCCAAAACGCAAAAAAGTGAGCTAACACGTGCCGTCATCGTAGGGGCCGCGCTTGATCTTGCATCTGCGCAAGGGCTGGAGGCCATCACGTTGCAGGCGGTCGCGGACCGGATTGGTTTGTCCAAAAGCGGTGTGTTCTCGAGGATAGGTTCACGCGAAGCCTTGCAGAAAGCAGTGGTTGACGAGTTCGGACGGCGCTTTCTGGCGGATGTTTTCGTACCGGCGATGCAACTGCCCAAAGGTTTGCCGCGCTTGAATGAAATCGTTGCGCGCTGGATACGACGGACAGAGCAGGTCGAGGCGCACACCGGCTGTATCTATACAGCCGGTGCATTTGAGCTTGATGACCGCGAAGGTGAGCTGCGTGAATTGTTGTTGCAGGAGGTGATTCGATGGCGCGCTGCTTTGCGACGGACCATATTGCAGGCTGTGGAAAGTGGCCATCTTCGCACTGAGACTGATGCGCAGCAACTGGTTTCCGAAATCAACGGACTGATTATCGGCATGCTGCACGATGCACGTTTCCTGCGTGATCCCCATGCGGGTAATCACGCACGAAATGCATATGAGCGCTTGCTGCAAACTTATTTGCCGTAATTTTGTAATCATATTTCGCACGATTGTGCGTAAAAAGGGTGGATATGACGATTTTCTTATTGTTCGTTGGTGTGCTGGCGCTGGCGCGGATAGCGTTTGCCGTA
>CAYMSY010000037.1:0-272 GCA_964393195.1 uncultured Alcaligenaceae bacterium
CTGCCCGGTTGCTGAAAATTGCCGACGCCATCGATATTGCTACCGTCGTCAAGCGTTACGCGCGAGAGCACACGACCACGCTACCGCGCGCTCTTGCGATCGCTGCCGAAGCCAAGCGCTATCTGGTGCTGTGCGCAATGAACCCGACGCCCTACGCAGTCGGCGGCGAAGTCGATTCGTTCTGGCATACGTTCGTGCTCTTCACTGCGCGTTACGCTGACTTCTGTCAGAAGGTGGCGGGACACTTCATTCACCACGTTCCGGGTGACGAC
>CAYMSY010000037.1:282-14847 GCA_964393195.1 uncultured Alcaligenaceae bacterium
ATCGCGCGCGCAATACGCGGCAACGCTTCACGACTACAGGCTCGCGTTCGGCCAGGTGCCGGACCCGAGTATCTGGCCGGTAACCGCGTCCGGTGGCGAGGATTCCGATGCCGGACCTTGTGTGAACCGTGAATGCCTTCCAGCGGTCGGCGCCGTCGCGGGTTGCATCGTTCGTGAGTGCCTTCCGGCATCGGGCAACAAGACTGATGCCTGAGGTGCCAGACAGAATCGTTGTCGATGCGACGGGCGATGCCTATTGACGCGGGCTTGATTGCCGCTCATATCATGATGACCCATAGCGCGGCCCCGGGCAGTAGTGGCGTGAGCGCTCCGAACCGTGTTCGTGCCGACAAGGTGCTGGCCCTTCAGAGTGCTGGCCGGTTTGCCGAGGCGCTCGCGGAGGCGGACACGGCGTTAGGCGACTGTTCGACGGCCGAGCGTGCTGCGCTTCTCGCGGCGAAATCCGTTGTACTGGTGGCTACCGGCGACATGCGCGACGCACTGTCAGTGGCGACCGCCGCGCGTGAAGCGGCGCGTCTGTCTGGCTCCCAGCCCGCGATGGCGGATGCGGGGCTTTCGCTGTCGCTGGTCATGCAGACCCTTGATGAACACCGCCACGCAATCGACATCGCGTCCGAATGTGATCAGATCGGCCGCGATTGCGGCGACGATTCGCTTCGACTGCGTGCCCAGCGGCAGCTGGCAAACTCGTATTCATCGCTCGGCCGCCACCAGCAGGCGATCACAATGCTGCAGGATGTGGTTGTGCGGCTCGAAGCTGACCCTGGTAGCCAGGAGTCGTTGCAGGTCCACTTCGCGCGCATGAACCTGTTACGAGCCGAGAGCCGCCGCCTGGAGGACAGCTCCAGCAGCAGTGACGAGCGGCAGCGGTCCTTCATTGATATGTATGGTCGGTGGCACGCGTTTGCCGAGGACATGCGTGCACGCGACCAGGTCCGATTGCGGGCGATCGCGCTGGCTTATGCGTGCCGCGCAGCCGGCGAGGTGGGCGATCCGGAGTTCGCGCTGGCCAGTCTGGAAGTCTCGTTGCCACTGCAGTACGCCTTGGGGTTGCGTCGAAGCTGTGCAGACGCTGAATGCCAGTATGGAATCATCCTGCACCGGCTCGGTCGCGTGGTCGAAGCGCGCGACGCGCTGTCCCGTGCACTTTCTCTGATGGGCAGCGGCGGCCCACGGCCGCTGGCGCGCGCCTGGGAGGCGATCTCTGAGGTTCACGAGACGCTCGGTTCGACGGCTGACGCCTTGCACGCGCTGAAACAGGCGCGAAGCTTCGAGCGCCAGCTGCACGACGGTGACGCGCTCGTCGCGGCGACGCTCGTTGAGCAGCGTGCGCTGATCGATCAATTAAGCGACGAGTGGTCCAGGCTCGCATCCGAAGACGCGCTGACCGGTGTAGCAAATCGCAGGGCGTTCGATCGCCGCCTGGCTGCGGCCGTTGACACCGCCAACGCAGACGAACGCGCAGCCGCTCAATTTGCGCTCGCCTTCCTCGATCTTGATCGCTTCAAGCAGGTGAACGATCAGTATGGTCACGGCACGGGCGACGCCGTGCTCAAGCGCTTCTCCGCGATCCTGATGTCCGGCCGTCGCGGTGACGATCTGGTTGCGCGTATCGGCGGCGACGAGTTTGCCATCCTGTTCGGCGGCATCGGTGCTGTACACGTCGGTAGCGTCGTCCAGAAACTCGTGGATGGCGTCCGCCATGAGAACTGGGCGTCGATTCACCAGAACTTGCGATTGACGGTCAGTGCCGGTGTTGCGTTCAGTAACGAACTTCCGCAGGGTGAGCGAAGCGCTGCAGCATTGCTGCGGCTTGCGGACAATCGGTTGTATGCCGCAAAGCGAGGCGGTCGTGACCGCGTGGTAACGAACGATTAGCGCGACGCAACTGCGCCGGGAACACCACAGCAGCTACGCAACTTTGATCGGGATGACCGTTTTCGTGTTGGACTGCGCATCGACCAGTGTTGCCGCAGTTTGAGCGCCGGCTTGATAGGTGCGCATGACATAAGCGTCGAGCAGCGCCTGAAACTCCTCGGCGATGCGATCGCCCTTGAGCGTGACTGTCTTCTTGCCGTCCTCGTAGACCGGCGCCACGGGAAGCTCGCCCGTACCCGGCAGACTGATGCCGATGTTGGCCATCTTCGATTCACCAGGCCCGTTGACCACACAGCCCATGACCGCGACTGACATGCTTTCAACGCCCGGATAAGCGGCGCGCCACACCGGCATTTGCGCACGCAAATAGCTCTGTGTTTTCGCGGCCAGTTCCTGAAAAAACGTGCTCGTGGTGCGACCGCAGCCGGGGCAGGCGGTGACCAGCGGCGTGAAGGTGCGCAGCCCCATCGTTTGCAACATTTCCTGCGCGACGATGACTTCCTTCGTGCGGTCGCCACCGGGTTCCGGCGTTAACGACACGCGAATGGTGTCGCCGATACCCTGCTGCAACAGGATGCCCATCGCGGCGGTCGACGCCACGATGCCCTTGCTGCCCATGCCGGCTTCGGTGAGGCCCAGATGCAGCGGATAGTCGCAACGCGCGGCCAGATCGCCGTACACAGCAATCAAATCCTGCACGTCGGAGACCTTGCAGGACAGGATGATCCTGTCGCCAGCGAGCCCCACGTCTTCGGCCAATGCTGCCGATTCAAGCGCTGAAGTCACGAGCGCATCACGCATGACTTGCTGTGCCGTTTTCGGCTGCGCGAGCGCTGCGTTTTCGTCCATCAGGCGGCACATCAGATCCTGATCGAGGCTGCCCCAGTTAACACCGATGCGTACCGGTTTGTTCTCACGGCAGGCGATCTCGATCATCTGCGCGAATTGAGTGTCATGCTTGTTGCCGCGACCGACGTTGCCCGGATTGATGCGGTACTTCGCGAGCGCTTTGGCGCAGTCAGGATAGTCACGCAGCAGCTTGTGGCCGTTGAAATGAAAGTCACCGACCAGTGGCACATTGCAATGCCGCTTGTCGAGACCTTCGCGAATGGCAGCGACGGCGGCGGCAGCTTCGGGCGAATTGACGGTGATGCGCACGACCTCGGAGCCGGCATTTGCCAGCGCGAATACCTGTTCGATCGTGCCCTTGATGTCCGCCGTGTCGGTGTTGGTCATTGACTGCACCATGATCGGTGCCGCGTTACCCAACGCGCCACCGACCAGCACATGACCGATGGCGACCTGACGCGTGTTTCGGCGGGGTCGCGGCAGAAGGGCTCCGTACATGGCTGAAGTGCTCAATTACTCAATACGAAACCGCGCGACGTCATTGCGCGTGATTTCCGACATGTCGTAGGGCTTGCCATCAATCAGGATGGTGACGTTGCTGGCATTGCCAACCGTAAACGAGAGCGGCGGAGCGCCCGCGAACTCGCGGGTTCCGGGGGATGCCGTTTCCGAAAAAATAACGTCGCCCTTGCTGCGCACTTCCGTCCAGGATTTGCCCTTGAAAGTTAGCGTGATACGTTTTTGCCCCGGAGCCAAGGCCGGTAAAAGCGCAGGTTTGGCCGGTGCGGGCGAATCTGGTTGCGCCGCCGTGACGGGCGGTACAGGCAGGTTGGTCGAGGTAGTAAGCGATGGCGATGGCGTCGCGCTGCTGTCGGCCGTTGCCGAGGTTGCTACCGGTGGCGCAACAGGCGGCGCGATCACGGCGCCGGATGATGAGCCTGAAGAATCGGGTTTTTCCGTAGCGGGCGTGGAGGTCGCCGCCTTGCCGCTGCCAGCCGGTGTTGCCGACGGCGCGGCCGGCTTCAAGCCCGGAAGGCCGATCAGGTGGCCCCATTGCACATACGCGACACCGGCAGCCAGAACCGCCACCAGCGCCGCCGGTACGACCCAGCGCGCGAGACCGGCCGCGGCATGGTCCGCCTCGTGGGCAATTTCACCGATGGCCACAGGTGTTGGTTTGAGTTCGGTCGCTGCATGCGGCTGCGACGCCGACTGATCGAGGCGCAGGCTGTCGGGATCAAGGCTGACCAGGCGTGCATAGCTGCGCATGAAGCCGCGCGTAAACGTGCGCTCGGGCAAAACGCTCCAGTCACCGGTCTCGATGGCGGCAATCTGTCGCACCGACAGCTTGAGTTTGGCCGCCACGTCTTCCTTCGACAAGTTCGCGCGCTCGCGCGCCTGCCGCAGCATCGCGCCCGGCGACGGAACGACGGCAGTGGTTGCCTCTTCAAGACTCATTCGCACCCTCCTTTTCGCAGCTGCTCGTTGAGCGGCGAATCGGCGAAACGGGAACGCAGTTGTTGCGTATAGGAATCTTCGGCGGCACGGTCGCCCAGCTTGCGCTCGGCGCAGGCACCGTAAAAATACAGTTCCGCCGTTTGTGGCTGGGCACCGAGGCCCATGCGGACCTGTTTGCGCACTTCGTCGAAGCGCGCGGTCTTCAGCGCAATCGCGGCGAGCCCCTGATAGCCGCGCGAGCCGAACGGCTGGATTTGCACCAGCCGCGCGAAGTAAGTTTCCGCAGGGCGGATCATGCTGGCGGCGAGCGCACAGCTCCCGGCGTTCTCCAGCGCGATGTTCGGTGTCTGGTAAAGCGGCAGCCGGAGCGCTGCATCGAATTGCTCCAGACCTTCTTTCGGCCGGTTCTGACGGCAAAGATAGGAGCCGTAGTTGTTGCGGATGTCACCCTCAGCCGGAGCGGCGGCGATCGCCTGCTGGAATGCGGCGTCAGCCTTGGCAAATTCGCCAAGATCGGCGTGGACCAGGCCGATGATGCTGTGCGCGAAGCCATAGCGCGGATCAAGGCGAATCGCCTCGCGCAGCTCTTCAAGCGCGACACTCATCTGTCCGCGCTGGAAATAGTTGGCGCCGAGCTCGGTATGTACTTTCGCGCGGTAGCGCAGCGGATCTTCGGTGCTGGCCTGGGTGGACGATTGCGAGTTGTCATCGCCCTGCTTGTTGCCGGACATGCCGGCACAGGCGGACAACAACGCCACCATCAACGACATCGCGCCCAGAGCACAGAATTTTGCTGAAAGTTTCAAGCGTTTTCTCCCACGGTATTCGTCATTTTCGCTGCCTTCGCCGTTTGAATGGCAATGGTGCGTCGTGTACGGTCCTTGATCTGTCCAGCGAGTTGACCACAGGCCGCGTCAATGTCGTCACCGCGTGTCTTGCGGATGGTGGTCACGATGCCTGCGTCCGACAACCGGCGCTGGAATGCAAGGATGCGGTCACGCGGTGATTTTTTGAATTCCGAATTCGGAAACGGATTGAACGGAATCAGGTTCAGTTTGCACGGCACCTGGCGCGCGATCTTGATCAGCGCCTCGGCATGCTCCGGCTGGTCGTTGACGCCGTCGAGCATCACGTATTCAAACGTGATGAAGTCGCGCGGTGCGAATTCAAGATAGCGGTTGCAGGCGGCGAGCAGCTCTTTCAGCGGATAACGCTTGTTGATCGGGACCAGCACGTCGCGCAGCGCGTCCGTAGGCGCATGCAGGCTCACGGCGAGCGCGACCGGTACGATCTTCGCCATCTCGTCAATCTGCGGCACCATGCCCGACGTGGATACCGTGACGCGACGACGCGACAGGCCGTACGCATTGTCGTCGAGCATCATTTCCAGCGCCGGGAACACGGCGAGATAGTTGGCAAGCGGTTCGCCCATGCCCATCATCACCACGTTGGTCACCGGCTGCACGCCATCGGGCGTACGGCCGTCAATACCCATATCCGCCTTGAGCATCTTGTTGGCGTAGCGAAGCTGGCCGATGATTTCGCCGGTAGAGAGATTGCGGTTGAAACCCTGTTTGCCGGTCGAACAGAATGCACAATCAAGTGCACAGCCCGCCTGAGACGAAATGCACAGCGTGCCACGGTCATCTTCGGGAATGAACACGGCGTCAACGGCGCTGGTGCCCACGTCAAACAGCCACTTGCGGGTGCCGTCACTGGCCGTGGAGTCGCGGATGACCGTGAGGTCGCGGATTTCGGCGTGTGCGGCGAGCGTTTCGCGTGTGGATTTGGCGATGTCGGTCATCGCCGAGAAGTCAGTGACCTGCGATTGATGCAGCCACTTGAGCGTCTGTTTCGCGCGCATCTTCACGCTGGACGGCTTTTCGCCGATGTGGGCGAAGAAGGCCGCCAGCGCGGGCTGGTTCAGCTCTAGAAGATTTTGAAGATTCGCCACTTCAAGTGTGAAGGCATGCGCGCGGGGTCAAACGTCAGCCGATTAGCGGCTGAACACCTGGCTTTGCGGGAAGAAGTAAGCGATTTCGACAGCCGCAGTTTCCGGCGCGTCCGAGCCGTGCACGGCGTTGGCGTCGATGGAGTCAGCGAAGTCAGCGCGGATGGTGCCCGGCGCAGCTTTCTTTGGGTCGGTGGCGCCCATCAGGTCGCGGTTCTTGAGGATCGCGCCTTCACCTTCGAGCACTTGCAGCACGACCGGGCCGGAGATCATGAACGATACGAGGTCGTTGAAGAACGGGCGGGCCTTGTGCACGGCATAGAAGCCTTCGGCTTCGGCCTTGGACAGGTGAGCCATGCGCGAGGCGATGACTTTGAGGCCGGCGGCTTCGAAGCGCGCGACGATGGCGCCGATTGCGTTCTTGGCAACAGCGTCAGGCTTGATGATGGAAAAGGTGCGTTCGATGGCCATTGTGATTCTCCAGAGGTAATAGCGTCGCCGGGTTGGCGAGCCCGGCGCAAACCGGAAGCATCAAGAGGGCCTCGTTGTGGAAAGGTTTCCACACAAACGATCAAGGCACCGAAAACCCGAAAAACGCTTATGAAACAAAGCTCTACATTGTAGCACCGGGGCGGCTTTGCAAGCGACCAGACGATGGCAATTGTTACGACGGGGGCCGGCATTTTTCGGTCGTTCAATCGCATTTGATGCTAGTAGCTTTTATGTAAAAACAGCATCCAAGAGAGGCATAGAAGGCAAAAATGTAAAAAGTCGACTATTGCACAAATACAGGCTTGAGCCCCACGAAATATAAGTTGTAGCGAAAAGCTGTAAAGCAGTAATGAGGTTTCAGGTTCCTCAAACGGTTGCCAGCGCCCGCTGCAGGCGGCGCTTGCCATCCTGTTTGCCCTGATACATCGCGCTGTCGGCCAGTCGCAGCACGGTGGCCGTGTCCAGACCGTCAGCCGGCGCCATTGAGTAGCCGATGGTGAGCCCGATGCGCACCTCCGCCTTGCTGAGCTTGACCGGTGCCTCGAACAACGCGAGCAGCTGATTGCCCAGATCCTTCGCCTGATCGGCGCTGCGCAGGCCATTGGCGAGCACCACGAATTCATCGCCGCCGAGCCGGGCCACGATGTCGCCGCTGCGCACGTTCGCCTGCAATCGGCGCGCGATTTCAACCAGCAATTCGTCACCGATTTCATGGCCGTAGGTATCGTTCACCGGCTTGAATTCATCAACGTCAATCAGGTAAACGGCGAGCATCCGCTCCTGCGACGCGCCGGCCAGCGACTGCGTCAGCGCATCACTCAGGCTGCGCCGGTTGGGCAAGCCTGTCAGCGGATCCGTGTGTGCCAGCGCACGCATGATGTCGCGTTCCATGCTGGCGTGTACGGCTGCCTGACGAATCGCCTTGGTGCGCAGCGTCAGCACATACATGAAGGCCAGCATGTCAAACGTGGCGCCGAACTGGAACGAATGCAGGGTCCAGAAATTGACCGGCATGTAACCGCGGATGACGCCGGTGATGATGATCACCGAGATCATGTACACCGTCCACGCCAGCAACAGATAAATACCGACCGGATCGCCCCTGCGCGCACGCGAGATGAAGCGCGGCATACAGATCAGTGACGGCATCGGACCGAGCACCGTGATGATGACTGCGAGCACGCTGGTGTCATAGAGGTCGAAGGCGTAAATCACCGCCAGCACCGCGCACAGCGCCGCCCCCGCCTGCATGATGCGCGGGAACACGCGACCCGCGACCGGGCTGTCGCGCAGCGATTCCTCAAGAAACAGGAAGGTGCCGCCAACCGCCATCAGCGACGACAGCCCGACGACGTGCTGCTCCATCCAGAAATTGTTGGTCCACACGTACTGCGCACCGACGCCGAGTTGCAGCAGCGTAAACCAAAGACTTCCGGCCACCACCAGCACGTACTTGAGGAACAGCGGCTCGCGCGAACTGACCCACTGGCCAAAGCTGTAGAGCACCAGACAGAGCGCGATACCGATCAGGATGCCCTGCAGCATCTGTTCGCGTACGGCGGTGGTGTGAAAGACCTCTTTCTTTTCGATGGTGATCGGCAGGATCATCGCGCCGCGCGTCTCGACGCGGATCATCAGCTCGTAGCTGGCCCCGGGTTGCACTTCGAGCGGCAGCGCATGCGAGCGTGACTGCAGCGGGCGCGACTCGAAGCTTTGCAGGCTGCCGAGCTTGGCGCGGTGGATGACTTTTTCGTCACGGATCAGATAGACATCAATGTCATTGAGCGGCGGGTAATCAATGTCCAGTACCCAATGCCCGTCGGACGCCGCGTCGACCGCGAACGGCGCGCGCAACCACGCGGCCTCCTTGCGCACGCCGAGCGTGGAATAGCTCGACGCCGGCAGCTCGAATTTCGCGCGTGCCGCCAGCGCATCTTCCACGGTCATCGTTTTCTTCGCATCGAACAGCAGCGTGACCGACGGCCACAGCTCGTTGTTCGCCACGCCGTCGCGCAGCGTCAGTGGCGCGCCGGGATTGCTGGGCGCGGACGATTGCGCCACCGCGCTGGTCGATGCCACGCGCACGCCGAGGAGCACGATCCATGCGCCCGCCAGAACGAAAACGATGATGCGCAGGAGCTTCAGCGCGCCAAATTTTGAACCGTTATCAGGCATGGCTTGCTTTCGCTACTTCGCGCTGGAGGTACGCCGCGTCGCGTATCCCGTACCGGGCGCGCCCGTCTGCCAGGCACCCTTGACGGTCAGCCGGTCTTCCAGCCGGTTCATCCAGCCCGGTGCCTTGGGATCGTCGCTCCAGGTGTTCATCATGTCGGCAACCCGTCCGAGCAGATGATCCGGCAGTTTGAGCGGACGTGTTTGATCCATCAGGAACTTCGCCATGAACTGATAGCCGACCACGCGGGTGATGAATCGCGAAATCGAGAATTCGGGCAGAAACAGCCGCACGGTTCCGTCAATCACGCGCACGACGCCCATGAGGATCGCAAACAGCATGCGCGAAAACAGCGACACCCGGCCGTTGATGCCGATTTCCCTGGCCACCGTGGCGCCGCAGAGATGCCGTGTCAGCAGCGTGGGGAAGGGCTTTACTATGCGCCAGGGAATCACGTCCTCCATCGACTTCATCAGCGCGCGGCCAAGGCCGGGGCGTGCATCGACGCCGTTCGGCATCGTGGTGTCGGCGCGACCACGCGCCTGCATCTGCCTGAACATCTGTTCCGCTTCCGTCATCGACTGCGGCATCAGTTCGCGGCGCACACCGAGCACGTGCGCCATCACGTTCCACGCATGCAGATACGCATCCTCGTCCGCCGGTTTGAGGCCGAGTCCCAGCGTGCGCAACGCGCGCAGGAAGACGTAGCTGAAGGTGAGCAGGGTGTAGGCAAGTTCTTCCTGGTTGCAGGGCAGGCCGTCCTGCCCGGTTTTCCAGCCGTGTGCGAATAGCGCCTGATGCATGTTTTTCGCGCCCAGCAGTGCCGCGAACGGCGCGATTACGCCCATCGCGGCCGTATCGTCGCCCGTGCTGCTGGCACTGACTTCGCCCTGCAGTGCGAGCACCGCTTGTTCGGGATTGCCGCGCAGGATCAGATTGCGGATGGTGGCGTGAATGAGCCGTACCTTGAGCGTTTGCGACACGCCGGCGCCGTCGGGATCGGTCAACCCGCCGCGCATCATGACCGGAAAAATCATTGCAGCAGTCGAGCGGATGCGGTATTCCGTGTGCTGCTCCAGCTGGCCCGCGATGTGTAACACCGCTGCCAGGTCGGGCAGCACATAACACTCCGGCAGGCTCGCGCAAAACAGCAGCAGGCATGACAGCGCGCCATACTCCATGAACAGTTCTTCTGCCCGATCAATCTTTGCCGCGTCTGCCCATTCCGGCAATGCTTTCGCTGCCCCAAGATAGGCCACCAGCGCCGCCGCGACGTGATCATTGGTCACGCCGCTGGACGGTGACCAGTCGTCAAGCGTTGCATTGCTCGTCCACGTGGCCATGAGGTTGTTGGCCCGTGCGATGTTGCGCCAGTGTGCAGCATGTGCAGCGACCAGATCGTCGGCGCTGGCGTCCGTCGCAGACAATGCCCACGGTCCGATCACGGCCGCCATTGTTTGATCTGCGAGCGGATCGGCCTGAAACTGCAACGGCTCCCGCGCTACGGGATCGGCGGCATGGGCAGACGGTACGGGTTCGGCGGCAGCAATTGCTTGAGACATTTTCGACGTTCCGGGGCGCGCCGGAAAGCGGCGTCCAGACTCTGTTTTGGTGACGAAATCGAACGCAATCACATGCAGGGTCGCCGCGTCGCCGGCGCCGGATGTTGCATCCAGTTGCGAGCGGCTGCGCAGTAGCTCCCCCGCCTGCGTTGCACCTGCTGCGAGTGTAGGGGCAGTTGTACGTTTTTGTATGCCCCCGGCATATTTCGCTGCAAATCAGCGTCCGCAGTGCCAATGAAGGCATCTGATGGCCTATAGCTTTTCAGGAAAAAGCGCTGAGAGCCTTGTTTTGTAGGGCTGTTATGAGAAAATTGCCTGAAGTCGACTTCAGGCCTTTTGTTGTCGTGAGCCCTTTGTGAATGCGCTTTTCAATAAAGAGCTATTGGTGATGTCACGTCAGCAATAAATGCGCATGATCGGCAATGTGACGATAGCCGATGCGCTGATAGCAGACATTGCTTGCCGGATTGCTGGCGTCGGTGAACAGAAACACCGTGCGTGGCTGGTCGCGCTGCACATGCACGCTGGCCGCCGCCGTCGCCGCCTGCGCAAAGCCACGTCCGCGCAGCGATGGCGGCGTGTAAACGGGGCCGATACGGGCGGAGGAGGCGGGCAATCCGTTGCCGCCGGCAAACGAGACCGGTTCGCCGCTATCGGTCCAGAGCACGATCTGCTCATCGCGAATGCGGCGCGCCACGCGCTCTTCCAGCGGCGTCGGCACGGGGATCATGTGAACTTCCTGCTCAAATGCGCGATGCCAGTCGATGAGCAACGGCAAGTCGTTCGCCGTTGCCACGCGCGAGGTGCCGGCGGCTCCGCCAAATACCGGCGCGCCGTAGAGCTGATACAGCAGCAGTTCAACGTGCACCTCATAGTCACGACCGTAAGCCGGGATGAAGGCGCTGAGCGTCCCGCGGCGGCCGATCACGCCGGCGAGATCCACATTCTGTTCGCGCAGGTGATCACCGAGTGCAGCAGCAACCTCGTCCGGCATGACCGACAGAAAGAGCGTTCGGGTATCGACGCAAGTTGCACAGCCTACCAGCTCGTCTCCGGATGACACCGCGAAAAATCGTTCGCCGTGACGTGCCCCGAGATCAAGAATGCGCTTGAGTGCGCTCAACTGATGAGTATTGTTGGCGGGATCGCGCGCGAGAAAACTTTCGGCGATTTGCCAGAGTGATGCGGCGTTTGCCAGTTCAGTGACGTTCATGTGCCGAACACCGGTGACACGAAATCGGCCGGCAGCATTGGCAGGTCGGTGACACCGACATCCACGCCGCATTGCATCAGCAGCGTCGACACCTGGCCGCGATGATGGGTCTGATGATTGAAAAGCTGCATCATGACCACACTCACGGGCAAACTCAGTTCCCCCTTGTTGCCCGACAACCGGCGGAAGGTCAGCGTTGCGGCCAGCCGGCTATCGTCCAGCGTGGCGACCAGCCGGTCAAGCCGGTTGTCGACAGTCTCGCGCTTCTTGGCAAGCTCGTCGAAATCATCGTGCAACTCCTGATCGAGCGAGGTGATGCTGGTCGGCACGCCGTCGAAGCGGTCCAGCCACAACTGGTCACCAACAAGGATGTGGTTCAGCGTGCCGTGAATGCTCTTGAAGAACGCGCCCATGTTGCGCTTGCGGGTGCCGTCCGGCAGCTTCGCGGCTGCTGCGTAGACAGACTGGTTTTGCCAGCGGTTGTAGCGGGCGAAACGTTTGCAATAGTCAATCGAAATCATGCACAAAGTATAGGGCGCCACGATCGCACCATGCCAGCCTCAGCCGCTACACCTTGACGCTATTCCATTCAAACCGCTTCGTCGGCAGCGCCCAGTTGATGAAGGGCACCAGAGCACTCGCAGCGAACAGCACCACGATCAAACCGTGCGGTTTGTAGAACACGAATTGCCACACGAAGGCCACCGTCGCCACCGCAATCGCGTACACCACACGCGCGCTGCGTCGTTGCGGCGTGGTCATCGGATCCGAGATCATGAAAAACGCAAACAGCAGTGTTGCACCATTGCTGATTTGCTGTGTCCACATGCCCCAGCCAACCGGCGCGCTGTAATCAAGCCAGATGACGCGCGCCGCCAGTAGCGCCGCCCACGCGCCGAGAAAGGTCAGGCTGATGTCCCAGCGCTGGATGCGCTGGGTAACGAGTCCGCCGAGCGCGAGGAACCACAGGGCCGCCAGCGACTCCGAGCCCCATTGACCGGGCGAGAGCCATGCGCCGGGAATCCAGAACCAGGCGGCAAATGCGGCGAGGTTGGCCGGATTGGCAATGTGACTGCGGCAACTCGCCGGCCCGGCACGCAACACGAATTTCGACGACATCGCGATCGCGGCCAGCAGCGGATGCACCCACAGCGAATCGGCGCGTACCAGGATGGAGATGCCGAAGCTCGACACGATTGCACTGAGGTAGCCGCTCCACCCGGCGCGATTCGGCAACCGCAGCCCCCATTGCCACGCTGCTTGAGTCGCCAGCGCGGATGCGAAGGTCAGTACAACCTGTTGCCAGGTCAGTGCGAAATCGCGTGCCAGCGCACCGAAGCCGAGAAAACTTGCCAGAAAGAGAATCTGGAACCAGCGGCCATCGAGTTTCGCGAGTGTCCTGCGACACATTGCGTACAGCTCCGCCACCATCGGCAGTTGCAAGTAGGAGGTCAGCGTGCTCATTGCGTTAGCCCGCCGCGACGGTTGTCGCAATCCGGCGTGTGCGCTCGGTCAGGCCGCCGAACAGCTTCTGCCACCACGTCCGTGTATCCGGCGCCTGGACGTCACCCTTGCCGGGATTGCCACTGGTACCAGTCGGCGTGACGTGGCCGCTTGAGCCGCCCATTTTGTCAATATCGGCCATTGACCACCCGGTGAGCCTGGCCAGTGTCTGCTTTTCGCGCGCGAGACGCTCGGGCAGCACGCGTTCGTAGTAGCGCGCAGCCGCGTCGACCGCATTGCGTTTGCTGTCGCTACAGCTCTTTGCACATTCGCTCATGAGCGAATCGGAGGATTTGTCGGCGTACACACTATCCGGTGTCTTTGAATTGTTGCGCGCCGCGTCGCTGAGCCTGCGTTCAATTTCAGAGACGCGGGCGCGACACATGTTTTCGCAATCCGTTTTTGCTGCCTTCTCGGTGCAGGCCGCAATGCTGCCCGCGTAGGGGTTCTGGATTACATAGCGCGTCTGGAAGTTTTGCTTGTCCTTGGTCTGCGTGAACATCAGGTCCTCCGGAAAGGTGTTTGCCGTGTAGCGCACATGCAGCCGCGTGAGCATCACGGGTTGCGCGCCTCCGCCCGGCGGAATCGGTCGCGGCGGCATGATGCGGCCGGGCATTGGCGCGACGTTGCCACTGCCTGCTGGTGGTGGCGAGACCTGCATCTGCTGGAAGTTTTCTGCCTCGTCGCCGCCGACCCAGAATACGCCCGCCTTGCGCAGCTCGGAGGTCGTCAATGGATTGGCCGCGCACGGGTCGCACCAGCCCATGTCCCAGAAATACTCCGTGAACACGACGCGATAGTCCTCGCGCGCGGCTGATGTGTCGTAGAGCGCCTTGTAGAACTCCTTGAACTTGGGTTTGACGAACGGCGGCAGGTTTTCGTTGGCGGCGAGTTTTACGGTGCGGTAGTTGCTGCTTTCGACGCGGCCATTTTTGGTCAACACGTAGACGATCAGGTCCTGCGGCTTGTTGGGTGGTGCATTCAGCATGCCGAGCCGCATCGGCAGCATGAACTTTTCGCTCTCGAATGCGAATTGCAGCGGCCGCAACATGCTGTAGCCGAGCCGCGCCTGTTCCTTGAGATTTACTTTGGCGACGAAAAATTTCATGCCCATGTTGATGTAGGGCTTGAGTGCAGCGCTGGCGCCTTGCGGAATCCTGTAGTCGTTTTCGCGCAGCCAGGTTTCGAGGCCGTCGGACTGCTTCGCCGATAGCGACACAATGTCGTATTCCTCCAGCGTGTATTGCGCTTCGACGGTGACACCGAGCGCGCTGTCGCGGCTTTTGGCCAGTTCCGAGCGCATTGCAGCTCCCGCCGCCATCGGAGAGGGAACCGCCATCGGGTAGATCTGCCGTCCCCAGTTGAAATTGATCTGGCAGGGATCGTTGTCGTGATATTCCGCCAATCGCGGGCTTGAGTAAGCGTCGAGCCGCTCAAAGGTCACCTTCTCGGCCACGCGTACCTG